>RFZE01000012.1 GCA_009920875.1 Alphaproteobacteria bacterium
CGGAATATAGGACAAAAGCCCAAAATGTCAGGTGTCTTAGAAGGCCACTTATTTCGGTTATTTGTGCAGCGGCATTTGGAAAACCATACCACTTTGCGGTTTGTCGAGGCCGATTTTGCTGCAAATCAAATCAAAGATTTTTGTGGCATGACGGTTCTCCACCAAAATGGTGACGATGTCATTCTCCGAAGCCGAACCGAACTCCCGATAAGCAAACAGATCTTCCGTCCGCCCCGCTTCGACGAAAATGCCGAGAATATCCTTATCCCCGTGCAGCTCGTTCATCAGCTCAAGCCCTGCCCCTTTGTGCATTAATGCTCCGATTTCGGTAATCATTTTTTCGCCTTTTTGGTCGGGCGGCGCGTCGCCGTTTTACGCTTTTTCGGCTTGGGCTTCGCTTTCGGCTTGTCGGCCTCAGCCAATACTTCATCAGGAATATAGGTGGCAATCCGGTCAAGCTTGTTCATGAACATAATGCCCATGCCCGGCTTGTCCAAATCACCGGCCAAATACATTGCCTCAAATACCCGGTCGGCTTGTTCTTCAGATACGATGATGCGCACCATTTCTTTTTGCTCATCAATGGTCACACCCATCAACCCCATGCGCTCGCGCACCCCTGTGCCGCGCGCATAGGTCACCGTCGCGCCTTGCGCGCCTACATTTTGCGCCGCTTTGACAATCGTATCGGCGTGACTTGCTTGCACGATACAGGTGATGATCAATGCATCGGTGAGGTAAGTAATCTGTCTATCGGCCATGATGCCTCCTCTAATTGGCTTCCGCCGTCAAGGCGCGCGATTGTTTAAAGCGAATATATTGTCCCATGCCCAAAACGGCGATGATCGGCCCAATGCTGGCCATGCTCAAAATACCGAAGCCTTCAACGGCTGATACGGCATTGCCCAGCCCCAGCCCCATAGCGAGAACCAGCGGCACGGTAACCGGGCCGGTGGTCACACCGGCACTGTCCCAAGCGACATTGACGAATTCCTCGGTTGAGAAAAAAGTCAGCACCAAGGCAATGAGATAAAGCGGTATCAGCAGCATGGCGAGGTCAATCTCAAACAGGATTTTTGCAATTCCCAAAGCAATGCCGAAAGCCACGCCGGTGGCGACAGAATACATCAACATGGATTTGCGAAACGCGCCATTGGTCAGATTTTGCACGGTCAGTCCCAGCGCATTGAGGGCCGGTTCGGCCAATGTTGCGCCAAAGCCCATAAACCAAGCAAATAAGATGACCAAGACCAGCCCCAGCGCCGCCGTGTAAATCGGTGAGATTTCGCTAATGGTGATTTCCATAAAGGCGGCCGGTAGAACCGCGCCTGTTTGCGCGCCAATCGCCCCCAGACCATAGGTCAGGCCGACATTAAACACGCACATGCCGACAATCGACAAAATCAGGCCATAGGCGGTGAACAGCTTATTGGCCAGCCCTTCGCGCAGCACGATGAACAACACAAACATCAAGAACAAGACAAGCGGGGCAATGGCACGCACGCCCAACACAACTTCTTGCAGCGGCGATTCCGCCCAAATGCTCTGCTGCGCATCACCCGCCGCGCTACCCGCCGTGGCGGCAGCGACAACAATCTGTTCGGCACTGATTTGCGTGCTGACATAAAGCGATAGCAGCAAAACGGCGATAATCGGAAACAATGAGGCCAGCGTCACCACACCAAAGCCGGATAGCGAATTATCGCTGTTTTGACCGGCTGAATTGGCAATACCGATACCAAGCGACAAAACCAATGGCACGGTTACCGGGCCGGTGGTTACCGCGCCGCAATCCCATGCCAGCCCCAAAATGGCACGCAAATCATTATTGGCATAAACCACAAGCGTGAGGCTGAGCGTCAAGCCGACCGCAATATAAATCATCGGCTTTAATGACCAGCCATAGACAAAGCGCAATGTGCCGAGCACGGCGGCGAGACCCACACCGGCCCCGACCAGCAAGACCAGCGGCAAAGTCCAATTATTCAATATTTCATAGAGATATGGCGCACGGGTTACGTCGACCGATGCGCCGAAAGCCTGCAGCGCACCAATGGCCGGTTCGGCGAAGGTCACGCCGACGCCCAAAATGGCAATAATCGCCAGCATGACAGGCATGCTGGCCTTGCGCGGCAGCTTGTCGCCAATCAGCGTGCCAAACGGCATCAACCCGACATTCAGCCCTTCCATAAAAAGCGCGAGACCAACAATGACTGCCGTCAGACCGCCGACCAGCAACATGGCCGCTTCGACCGGTTGACGCAAAATAATCAACTGGAAAAGCACCAGATAGAGCGCCAGCGGTATCACCGCTTTCATTTGCTCCAACACGCGAACCCCCGAATAGGGCATCAGCAGCGCCATGGTTTTCTCAAAACCGAGCCGCAAACGCTGCGGCTTAAGGCTGTCTTTTTTGCCTCGCACCGGTTTGGGTGTCAGCTGGTTGTAACTGATTTCGCGATGCCGCACGGCATTTGAGCGCAGCACTGACGAATAACGCAACATGGGATTCTCCTCCGAATCGATGCTCTCACAAAAGTTTAGAGCATAAAGCGCGCTGGTATCAAATAACTAACCGGTCACCCGCTCTATTTGAAATCCGGCTTTTTCGATGAATGCATTGTTTTGCTCGATACATGGCGCGATGGAAGGCCGCGCAATGCAACGCTCATAATGTGCCCGCAAATTGGGGAAACGCTCTTGCGGCAGACCGAAGCCGACAAGATCCAAATTCATCAACTGTGTCATAACGGCAATATCGGCAATGGAAAACATGTCACCGACAAACCAATCGCCATCGCCCAATTGATTTTCCAAATATGGCAATAATACCTCAGCCAATGCTTCAAACCCTTTGCTGGCGGTCTCCGTATCGGCGGGCTTGCCTGCGGCCAAGCTGAAAAATACCGGACGAAAAACGCCCATGCCGACGCGATTGGCCAAATCCGTGTCAGCCGCTTCCTCAATCCACAAAGCGCGTCCATGTGCTTCTGCCTCTTGCGGGTAAAGCGACGGCTCGGGCTGCAATTTTTCGAAATAAGCACAAATCGCCGAGCTGTCATTAATCGCATAATCAGGATTTGAGGGATCGGGCAGCAGCGCCGGTATGCGTTTGAGCGGATTGATTTCTTCAAACCCTTCCGTCCAGCCAAGCGGGCTGGGGCGCGGATCATATTCATATTCAATCCCTTTTTCGGCGGCGACGATAACGGCCTTGCGAACAAAGGGGGATAGGGGGGCGCCAAATAGCTTCATCACATTCTCCAGTTTCGGCTATCAAGAATTGCCGCAAGTGTGGACTAGGCCATGCCGTAAAGCAATGCTAGGCTCTCGCCCAAATAGGGGGATAATGTGAGTATCATTTATCAAGCGAAGAGTATTCGCACCATGAATCCGCACCTGCCGCACGCCACCCATATTGCCGTGCGCGACGGACATATTCTGGGCGTTGGAACGGCAGACGATATTGATGGCTGGCAAGAAGCATGGGGGCCGCTCACACTGAATACGGATTTTGCCGAGCGCAGCCTGCTGCCCGGTTTTATTGAAGGGCATAGCCATATGATGGAGGGCATGTTCTGGGATTATCATTATGTCGGCTATTATGACCGCGAAGGGCCCGACGGCACGGTTTGGCCGGGGCTGAAAAGCATTGATGAAGTGGTCGGCAAGCTGAAAGAGATTCAGGCCGCGCGCAAAGATAAAGACACACCGCTTATCGCTTGGGGCTTTGACCCGATTTATTTCACCGACCGGCGGATGAATGCGGCCGACCTCGACAGCGTCGCCACTAATTGCTCGGTCATTGTGCTGCACGCCTCGCTGCATATTCTCAATGCCAATAATTTCGTTATGGAAGCGGCTGATGTGAAGAGCTCGGATAATAGTGAATTTATTCGCCGCGATGAAAGCGGCCAAGCGACCGGCGAGTTTCTCGGCCAGCTCGGTTATTACATGGCGATGCGCACCACCGGCATTAATTTGCTGGCCATCGCCTCATCGCCGGAAACATTGGTCAATTTCGCCAATGTGGCACGCCAAACCGGCGTCACCACTGCAACCGATTTGGTCAACCCGATTCCTGCGGGCAGTGAACACGCCATGCGCGAAGCGGTTGATGCCGAAGATTTCCCCATGCGCCTTGTCGTGGCTTTTCAAGGAAATACTATGGAACCCACAGAAGGCGTGGCGCGCATGCAAGAATTGCAAGCCAGCAATAGCGACAAGCTGCGTTTTTCTTTGGTCAAAATGGTCGCTGACGGCTCCATTCAGGGTTTCAGCGCAAGGTTGAAATGGCCGCATTATTATAATGGCGCACCCAATGGGCTTTGGTATATCGAACCGGAGCGCTTGGGCGACTATCTCAAAGCCTTTACTGAGGCCGGCATTCAAGTGCATGTGCATACAAATGGCGATGAATGCACGGAAGTCGCGCTCGATAAGATTGAAGAGGCTTTACGCGCTCATCCCTGGCCCGACCACCGCCATACGCTGCAACATTGTCAAATGGCGACGCGCGCGCATTTCAAACGCATGAAGGCGCTGGGCGTTGGGGTTAATCTGTTTTCCAATCATCTTTATTATTGGGGTGACGCGCATATCAACATCACCATGGGGCCGGAGCGTGCTGCGCGGCTGGATGATGCGGGCGGCGCATTGGCCGAAGGCGTGCCTTTGGCCATCCACTCAGACGCGCCGGTAACCGCCCTTGCGCCATTGTTTACCGCTTGGTGTGCCGTCAATCGACTGTCTTCCGGCGGCGTGACATTGGGCAATGGCACACAAAACATCAGCGTTAAAGAAGCGCTTTACGCCATCACCATGGGTGCCGCCTATTCGTTGAAAATGGAAAATGAGATTGGCAGTTTGGAAGCCGGTAAGCGCGCCGATATCGCCATATTGGCTGAAGATCCGATTGACGTCGGGGCAGAGGGGCTGAAAGATATCAGCGTTATCGGCACAATGGTCGGCGGCCATGTGCATCTCAATCAAGGGCGCGAGGGATGAACCGAATGCCGCAAATACCGCTGACCATCATTAGTGGCTTTTTGGGCACAGGTAAAACCAGCCTGCTGACCCATTTGCTGACACAAGCTGGCCCTGAGAATGGGGGGCGGCGTATCACCGCCATGGTCAATGATTTCGGAGCGCTGAATATTGATGCCGAACTGATTGCCGCCAAACACGGCAATCAAATTTCATTGGCCAATGGCTGCGTCTGCTGTTCCATTGGCGATGATTTGATGCGCAGCTTTATGGAGGTGATGCAGCAAACGCCCCTGCCCGACCATATTATCATTGAAGCCAGCGGCGTCGCCGAGCCGAGCCGCATTGCCGGTTTTGCCGCTGTTGACCGCCAGCTGCGGCTTGACAGTATTGTGACATTGGTCGATGCGAGCGCCCATAATGTTCATTCGAAAGACCCTTATTTGGCCGATAATTATGCCAAGCAAATTGAGGCGGCACATTTATTGCTCATCTCCAAGCCCGATTTGGCCGATGCGGCGACATTGGAAAACTTGGAAAAGGAATTGGCAACGCAAAAGCCTGACGTGCCGATGGCGCAGGTCACCCATGGCGCATTGCCGATAAATCTGGTGCTGGGGTTGAATGGCGACCATGAAATACCGCAACCGCAAGAAATCATTGACCACGGCTTTGTCCAATGGGCCGGTCATCTCAACGACATGCCGCGCGCCGCCTTGATTGCCAAATTGGAAAAGCTGCGCCCGCATGTGTTGCGTGCCAAAGGTGTGCTGCAAGATGGTGAAGGTGGCTATGTGCTGCATTTGGCGGGCGGGCTTATCACAACAGCGCCTTATGCGGGTGAAGCGTCAGGCCATTTTGTCATTATCGGCAAGCCGCAAATGCCCGACGCCGCTGCACTGGAAAGAATTTTCCGTCAGAATGAGGCCGCCTAATGGTCTGGGATTTGCCTACCCGCCTGTTTCACTGGGGCTTTGTCATCAGTATTGTCGGCTCCTATCTCAGTGGCGAGCGCGGCGCGCTGGAAGCGCATGAATTATTCGGGTTGGCCGCTTGCGGCCTATTGGTCTTTCGCCTGATTTGGGGAGTGGTCGGTCACGAAACGGCGCGGTTTAAAAACTTCCTGCGCGGCCCGAAAATCATCCTCGCCTATCTCAAAGCCTTTATCGCCCGCACCGCCGCATTGCAGTCCGGCCATAATCCGCTTGGTGCCATATCGGTAATTGCGTTGCTCGCCCTTATGGCCGCCATGTCGGTGACCGGCCTTTGGACCGGCGATGATATTTTATACGAAGCGCCGCTTACCCCATTGGCACCCGAACTGGCTGCCCCGATGGGGGCATGGCATCAGCGCCTTCATGTGTTGGTCATTCCTCTGGTCGCTTTGCATGTTTTGGCGATTTTGGCGCATCGGCTTTGGCTGAAGGAAAAACTGGTGACCCGTATGGTCACGGGCGGCTCACCGGAACATGCTGTTCAACCCTCGGCCAAACGCACACAAGCAGGGCTGGCCCTGCTTGCATTATGTGTCTTTGGG
This sequence comes from Alphaproteobacteria bacterium, assembly GCA_009920875.1. Taxonomy (GTDB): domain Bacteria; phylum Pseudomonadota; class Alphaproteobacteria; order RS24; family RS24; genus UBA8337. The sequence continues at coordinate 6,524 of RFZE01000012.1, forward strand.
GCGCTCAGCCTGTCGCTGCTCACCCCGTCTTATTAGTGTTTGATGCGATAGCTCTGATGGCAGCTCTTGCAAGTGCCACCGAGCGCTTGCGCGGCTTTTTTAACCGCGCCGGCATTGCCTGAAGCGGCAGCCGCGTTCAACTTTGCGGCAGCTTTAGCGAAGGCATCAGCTTTGTTTTCAAAGTCGGAAAAATTTTCCCATATGGCCGGATCTGCGCCGACACTGTTACTGCCAGTCGGAAAAGCGTCCGGCATTTCTTCGCCCCAAACCGCCATCAGCGCGGCCGCCTCTTCAATGGCGGTGAAATTGCCGGCGCCCATATGCTTTTTGAAAATCGCCTGAATATCGCCCCCGCTTTGTTTGAAGCGTTTGACGCGCTGCTCAACTATCGGGCTTTCATAAGTGCCCGGCTCATGCGCCCATAGCGCCGTTGCAGGAACGACCAATGCCGCGCTCAAAATGAGGCTTAGAAAAAGCTTACGCATAATCTAGTCGCGATATGACGGGTCGAGACGGTCGAGCTTGCGAAGCAAGGCCGGCCATGCCAGCGCGTCAACACCCGGCTGGAACAATGATTGCGATTGCTCATCAACCGTATCAATGGCTTCTTGGCTCGGCATATGCGGCTTGGATGTCAAGGCGCGCACCTGCGTTGCGCAAGCTCGCTCCAAGAAATAAATCGCGATAAAGGCCAGACCGCAATTCTCGCCCACCGCCAAAGTGCCGTGATTGCGCAGCAGCATCAGATTCTTGTCACCCAAATCGGCCACAATACGCTCACGTTCATCATGGTTCAGCGCGACACCCTCATAACCGTGATAGGTCAAATGCGGACGCACCAACATGGAGAATTGCGACAAGGGCAACAGGCCATCATCTTGCGCCGATACGGCAACGCCATCATCCGTGTGCAAATGCAGCACACATTGCGCATCTTCCCGCGCCATATGCACGGCCGAGTGAATGGTGAAACCTGCCGGATTGACGAAATACGGGCTGTCCATGACTATATTGCCCTCAAGGTCGACTTTCACCAGGCTCGATGCGGTGATTTCCTCGAACAACATGCCATACGGATTGATAAGGAAATGGTGCTCCGGCCCCGGCACGCGCACGGAAATATGGGTAAAAATCATATCGTCCCAGCCATACATGGCGACCAAGCGATAGGTTGCCGCCAAATCGACTCGCAACTGCCATTCTTCGGCGCTGACCAAATCTTTGACGCTTTTAATCTCTTCTGCTGCTGACATAACGGGTCTCCCTCAAAATTTGGCTTAGCGTGCTATTAAACGTGGTTTTTGTCAATCGGCACTGTTCAAAACCTGCTGCAAAGCCGCCTGCCAAAGCGCTTGCTTCTCGTCGCGCTTTTCGTTCGCCATTTGCGGTTCAAATTGCGCTTCCAGCGCCCAGTTCTCGCCGAGCGCATCAAGGCTTTCAAACCAGCCCAATTGCAGCATGGCCAGCATGGCCGCGCCCAAAGCCGTGGTTTCGGTTATCGCCGGACGGTCAATCGGGCAGTCGCATAAATCGGCAAGGCTTTGGCACAGCCAGCTATTGGCCACCATGCCCCCATCGACCCGCAAACGCGGCGGCACATCCATACCCGCCGCTGCCATATCATCGGCAATGGCGCGCATCAAATCAGCCGTTTGCAAAGACACGCTTTCCAGCGCGGCACGCGCAATATCGGCTTTGTCACTGTCGCGCGTCATATTGAAAATGGCAGCGCGTGCATTGGGCGCCCAATGCGGCGCCCCCAAGCCGGTAAAGGCCGGCACCATGGTTACCGCACTGTCAGGATTGGCCGCTTCCGCCAAAGCCTGTGTGTCAGACGCGTGCGTCACCAATTGCAAACCGTCGCGCAGCCATTGCACAATTGCGCCGGCCATAAAAATACTGCCTTCCAGCGCATAAGTGGTCTTGCCGTCCAGCCGATAGCCGATTGTTGTTAGCAAGCGGTTTGACGAGAAAGCCGCCTTGTCGCCCGTATTCGCCAAAACAAAACAGCCCGTGCCATAGGTTGATTTAATCATGCCGGGCTTGAAGCAGGCTTGTCCGATGGTCGCCGCTTGCTGGTCACCCGCCATGCCCAAAATCGGCAAAGCCACGCCCAGCGCTGCTTCGCTCGATGTGCCAAAATCGGCGGCATTATCTTTCACCTCGGGCATCATATGGGCTGACACGCCAAACAGCTCGAGCAGTTCTGCGTCCCATTGATTGTCGTGAATATTGAACAGGCTGGTGCGCGCCGCATTGCTGGCATCGGTGACGTGGCTCGCCCCCTCGGTCAATTGCCAGACCAACCAACTGTCAATCGTGCCGAAAGCCAGCTCTCCGGCTTCCGCTTTGGCGCGTGCGCCCTTTACATTGTCGAGCAGCCAGCCGACTTTACTGGCCGAAAAATAAGGGTCGAGCAGTAAGCCGGTCTTGGCGGTGATGGCCGCTTCATGACCGGCCTCTTTTAATCCGTTGCAGATTTCCGCCGTACGGCGGTCTTGCCAAACAATCGCATTGGCAATCGGCTTGCCGGTCGCGCGCTCCCATATGACGGCGGTTTCGCGCTGATTGGTGATGGCGATGGCAGCAAAATTCTCGGTCCCCAATTCGGCCAGCACGTCTTTGCAGCAGGCCAGCGTGGTATCCCAAATTTCCAACGCATCATGCTCTACCCAGCCGTCATCGGGAAAAATTTGTCGGAACTCGCGCTGCGCCACCGCCTTCACCTGACCGGCTTTGTCAAAGGCCAGCGCCCGCGATGAGGTTGTTCCTTGGTCGACACTCAAAATAAATTGTTCACTCATAACGCTTACCTTAATCCCCTATTACACCCCCCATTAAACCCAAGGGTCGTAATCTCCGAAGCTCCAAATATGCCCTTCCGGATCGCGCACCGTAAAGCCCTCACCGCCATAATCTTGTGACTGAAGCTCAACCACGACTTGCGCCCCTGCGGCCAGCGCGCGTTCATAGGCGCCCGCGACATCGTTCACGATAATATAAGCACCTTGCGTGCTGATGCCTTTTGCTTTGGGGTTTTCGAAATGCCGCCAATATTCGTCGTCACGCACGCTAGACAGCATTATCATCATTTCGTCGCGCACCAATTGGGCATGGTCAATGCGTCCGCCCTCACCCTCAACGCGCAGCAAAACGGTAAAACCAAAGGCGCGGTCGAGCCAAATAATAGCTTCATCGGCATCGTGATAGACCAAATTAGGGATGAGCCGCGCACCTTGAAATTGTGTTGTCTGTGGCATGGCGTCTTCCTTTCTTATTTTATCATGCTACATAACGACTGTGGCCATTTATGGTCGCCGACGCAAGTTGTGATTGGACATGATGTGAGCGAAGCAAAACGCAAAAAACTGGGCTTTGTTGCAAGCCCTGAAGCGGCCGCTGAGGCGGCGCGCGACGTTTTGCATGCGCGCTATGACGGCGTATCGCCCGAAGATGCCGATGTCGTTGTCGCACTTGGCGGCGACGGGCTGATGTTGTCTTCGCTGCACGGCTTTATGGACCAAGGCAAACCGATATTCGGCATGAATCACGGCTCGGTCGGCTTTTTGATGAATCGTTTTGATGAAGAAGGCCTCGTCGAGCGCATTGCCGACGCCAAAATGACCCTGCTGCACCCGCTTGAAATGGATGCCACTGATGCCGATGGCAAAAGCCATAAAGCATTGGCGATTAATGAAGTCTCATTGCTGCGCATGACCGCGCAAGCGGCCAAATTGGAAATTTCAATCGACGGCAAAATACGCATGGATGAATTGATTTGCGACGGCGCTCTGCTGGCCACACCGGCCGGCAGCACCGCCTATAATCTGTCAGCGCATGGGCCGATTTTGCCGATTGATGCAAAATTGCTGGCCCTCACGCCGATTTCGGCTTTTCGACCGCGGCGTTGGCGCGGTGCTCTATTGCCGGAAAATGCAAAAGTGACCTTTCGCGCGCTGGAGGCCAATAAGCGCCCGATTAGCGCGGTCGCCGACCATAGCGAGTTTCGAAATGTTGTTGAGGTTAGCGTGCGCCAGTCAAAGGCGCATAATTTGCTGATGCTGTTTGACAAGGACCATGGCCTTGATGAGCGCATTTTGGCCGAGCAATTTGTGCCGTAAAGCCTATAGGCCGCGCGTCACATCTTCCTTCGGATCGCCATAACCGGCATTGGCTTGAATGCGCAAAAATGATTTCTCGCCCTCTTTCTCGATAAACGGCGTAACGGTGACAACATCGCCGCATTGCGCCAGCGCGTCATCGACACTTTTCCGCTTGGCGAATTTTTCAATATTCATGCGGGTCGGAAAAATAACCGTGCGCTTTTTGGCGTCGGCATCGGCCAAAGCTTGCTTGGCGGTAATCCAAATACTGTCAACGCTTTCGCTGCCGTCATGCAAGCCGATATGGTCTTGCGGTGCGCGCGCCATATAGAAATAAGTATCGAAGCGCTTGGGCATCATTTCCGGTGTAATCCAATGGGCGAAAAAGCCGAGCGCATCAACTGCAAATTCAAGATTTTCCGCTTCGGCAAATTCGAGCATGGTCGCCTCGCCATTATTGAAACGGTCGCGCCAGCCTTCCAATGCATTTAACCTCTCGGCAGAGATAAAATCGCTATTGCCTTTTTCTCGGGCCAGCAAAATGCCGCATTCTTCAAAGCTCTCGCGAATGGAGGCGACACGCAAAGCCAGTTCCTTATCATCATAATCATCAGCACTGCCACAATAAGCGCGCAGGGCCGGGTCGAAATCGGGCTTGTCAACTTTACCGCCGGGGAAAACAAGCGCGCCGGAAGCGAAGTCAATTTCGTGATGGCGCACCACCATAAACACTTCAGGGCCGTCAGCCGTGTCGCGCAACATCATCACGGTTGCCGCCGGAATTAACGCCTCATTACTCATTATGCTCTCCCCTTTTGGCGGCGAGTTTATCGGCTGGCACTGAAAAGGCAAGCAAAGCGGCGATAATTATGAAGACAATTGCGCCACTTGCCAGCGTGTTAAAGGCGACGCCCATATCAATTGCCGCGCCGAACAAGACGGGTGCCGCCGCCGTGGCGCTGATGACAATGGGCGAGGTCAATGAACGTATCGCGCCCAAATGCGCCGTGCCGAAAAGCTCCGGCCACAAGCCGCCACTAATCGGCCCCGCCATGCCGAGATTAATGCCGATAAGCCCCATATAGATAAACGGCGTCCACTCACCGAATGCATCATAGGGGATAAGCAGCAGGCTCAAGGCCAAAATGAGCGGTGCAGCACTTAACGGCATAAGCCGCAAAGCCGACAGCCGATCAATGCTGGGGCCGGTCAGTAATGAGATGGTGACTTTGGCAAAGGCATAAAGAGAAAAGGCAGCCGCCAAAGCCTCAATGGGCCAGTCGCGGCTTTCGGACAATTGCACTTGGTGGAAAAACAGGCCGGTCAGGAAAAACGGTGGCGCGAGATAGAGCGGCATCACCATATAAAAACGCCGGTCGCGCAGCACGTCGCCACGGTCCGCTGAAGCCGTTTCAATATCGACAGGTTCATCATCATGAATATTTTTCGGCTCAGCCGCACTGAGATAAAGCTGCAAAGGCACAGCCAACAGCACCAAAGCAGCAGCAAAGACAAGCCAGCTTGTTTGCCAACCAATATAGGCCATGAGCGCCACCGCCATGAGCGGGAAGAACCCCTCAAAACCGGCATAGCCCAACTGCACAAGCGAAACAGCTTGCCCGCGATTGGCTTCGAAAGAACGCCCCGCCGTCGTCATGCCGGTATGGCTCGACAGCCCTTGCCCGAAATGGCGCAGCAGAAACAACGCGGCAGCGAGCGCAATCATATGCTGCGCCGAGGCCATTATGAGACAGCCCAAGGCCAGCCCACCCAGCACAAACAAGGTGAAACGACGGAGCGGCCAAGCATCAATAAAGCGCCCCGAATAAAGCATCACCGCCGCGCTGAGCAGCGTCATGGCCGAGTAAAGGCCACCAAATCCGGCATTGGAGAGGCCGAACAGGCCGCGTATTTCATTGCTGTAAAGCGCGATGAAGAAAGTCTGTCCGAAATTCGACAACCCCATCATCAAAAAGCCGAAGAGCAGAAAGCGGTAATGCGCGCCAATAAAGGTGAAATAATTCATGCAGACTAGATAGAGGTGCTCCGCCCGTGGGGCAAGCCCTTGTCTGGCCGACGTCGCTCCCTGCGGTCGCTATGCTGGCGCGAGGCGCGGCAAGTGCTTATCGCGCATGCGCAATACAAAACGGCGTGGCCGGGTCGAGCGTGAGACGGTCGGCCTCAATTTCCTCACCGCAATTGACGCAATAGCCGTATTCGCCTTCATCCAAACGTTGCAAAGCCGCATCAAGCATCTGCACTTGCCGATGACGGCGGCGTTGCGTCTCTGCCGCCATCGCCTGTTGCTGCAGCGCATCCATGCGCGACAAGCGCCCTTGCTGTGTTTGGTCCAACTCAACCGGCGCCGCACCATCAGCACTGACATCAAGCAAATCGGTCAATTCCTGCCGCTTGGCCAAGAGCGTTTTTCTTATCTGTTTTTCGGTCATTGCCTTTTCATACTTCCTCGCTTTAAGTTATCGGCAAATGGGAGATCTGGCCATGCTTGAAGGCATTAAAATTATTGAAATGGCAACTTATATCGCGGCGCCGTCAGCCGGCGGCATTATGGCCGATTGGGGTGCCGATGTTATTAAGATTGAGCCACTGGGCGGTTGCCCGATGCGGAAGTTTTACGCCAGCGCCATGACCGATGATTATCCTGACAATCCGGTATCGGCGCTTGATAACCGAGGAAAGCGCGCCATTGCCGTCAACACCGGCACGGAAGAAGGGCGCGAGATTGTCCGCAAACTGGTGGAAGATGCTGATGTATTTTTGACCAATGTGCGCCCCGGCCAATTAAAGCAACAAGGTTTGGATTTCGACACGCTGTCCAAAATCAATCCGAAGCTGGTTTATGCCAGCGTCACAGGCTTCGGGCTTGAGGGCGACGAAGCCGACAAGCCGGGCTTTGACACGGCGGCGTTTAACGCCAAATCGGGCTTTGGCTGGATTATGACACCGAAAGGCGCAGCCCCCGCACCGCTGCGCACGGCAGCAGGTGACCATATTACCGGCATTGCAACGGCCAGTGGTATTTTGGCTGCGCTGTTAAAAGCCCGCGACACCGGCAAAGGCACTTTGGTAGAGAGTTCGCTTATTCGTTCCGCCGCCTATACGGTCGGCTGCGATTATGGCACATGGTTGCGTTATGGCCGCATCGCACGCTCGCGTCCACGCGACGAAGCGATTGTCGCTATTAATAATTTCTACATGACCAAAGATGAATGCTGGTTGTTCATTAATGGCCGCCCGGGCGAACCCGATTGGCCCGATGTGGCGCGCGCCATGGGTCGCGAAGAATTGCTGGAAGATGAGCGCTTTGGCAGCTTGCGCGACCGCCGCCGCAATGGCGTCGATTTGATTGCCATAATGGACGCGGCATTTGCCGAAAAAACACTTGCAGAATGGACACCGATTCTAGACGAGGCCGGGCTCATCTGGTCGCCGGTGCAAACTTTTGAGCAAGCTTTTGAAGACCCGCAAATGCATGCTGCCGGTGTTTATGTCGATATGCCGAAAGCCGATGGCACGAGCTATAAAAACATTGCCTCACCCATTCGCTTTGGCGATGAAAGCACCGACCCGAAAGGGCCGCTGCCGGAAATCGGTCAGCATACAATGGATGTGCTGGAACAATTCGGCATTGATGAAGAAACGCGCGAAAAATATCTCGAAGCCGGTATTATCGGCCAGCACAAAGACTAGACTGTTTGGGTTTTTAAGGCGCGTCGGTCAAGCTGGCGATAGCGCAACATGACCAGCATGAACGGCACAAAAGTGCCGAGAATGACGCTATCGGCAAGCCCCATCGCACCGCGCCCGAGGGGGAAAATCAACACATAGGCGAGCGGTATCATCACCACTCCATAAGCAAGAAAGTGAATGAAAGTCGGTGCCCATGTATCGCCGCGCGCGCGCAAGGCCATGGCCATGAGCGACTGGCCGGTATCAAACACCAGCGACATGGAAACCCATGCAATCATCGCCGCCGCAAGATTGTAAACGGCAGGGTCATTTGAGAAAAATTCGCCTGTGCTTTGCGCGGTCAGCCACATCAGCACCCCGGCAACAATCATGATAATGCTCTGCAATGACAGGCCGAGCCAAGCCCAGCGAGACACTTGCTCCATATCGCCTGCGCCATTGGCATTGCCGACACTGACCGCCGTGGCGACACCAAAGCCCAGCCCCATCATGAAGAAAACCGCAAACACATTAATCATAATGACATGCGCCGCGACAACGGCCGTGCCGAGAAAACCGGCAAACAGCACCAGCGCATTAAACGCGCCGTTTTCCAGTCCCATTGAAATGCCCGAAGCATAACCGATGCGGCGCAATTCCGTGCCACCGCGCCAAGTGATTTTCGGCTTCCGCAGGCCAAATTTTTCATGGTCGATTAAAAACCAGACATAAGACAAAATGGCCACCACTTGCATACAACGCACGATAAAGGTCGCCCAAATCGAGCCTTCCGCGCCCAATTCGGGGAAACCGTAAACGCCATAGACCAAAAAATAATTGGCAAAAATATTGATGATATTGGCGGCAATCATAATCACCATGCCGGGGCGCGGATTGCGAATACCCTCAAGGAAAAAACCCGTCGTCATATGCACCGCAGCCAGCGGCAAGCTCAATCCGGCAATGATGGAAATATGCCCGCCCTTTTCAGCCAATACCGCATCTTGGCCGGTCAAGAGCAGCCAAAACTCGCCGAAATAGCAAAACAAAAAACCGATGAGTCCGATGGCAAAACCCCAGGGCAGCGCGTGCCACAACACTTCGCCGGTTTTTTCATATTGCCCCGCGCCAAAGCGGTTGGACACCAAAACCGATGTGCCCATGAGCAAGCCAATCATGATGAGGATATAAATATTGCTCGGCACCATACCGATGCCGAGATAGGCGAGATGCTCTGACGCATAGCGCCCGACCATTACCGTGTCTGTAATGCCGAGCGTCAAAATGCCGACGCGCGAAATCACCACCGGCCAAGCGAGATTGAGCAATGTCTTGATATCGTGGGTCAGACTGTTCATGGGTGCACCTAATCGGCCAAGCCGAAGCTGACAACATCGTCCAATTCGGGGCGCGCCCTCTCGCTCGGCGCTTCGGCTGCTGTGCCGATATAAATAAAACCGGCTATCTCATCGCCCTGCGCGCCGCCAAGCGCGCGCAGCACAGATTCTTCATAGGCGGCAGCACCTGTCAGCCATTGCGCGGCAAAGCCCATAGATTGCGCCCCCGTCAGCAAATTCATGCAGGCCGCGCCGGCCGATAAAATCATTTCACTGCGCGGAATTTTCGGATGCTCTTTCGGGCAGGCCAAAACAGCGACGACGCACGGCGCGCGTTCATAATGCTCAGCCACGCTGTCATCACCCAAAGCGGTGGCGGCAATATGACCCAATTTGGCGCGATCATCGCCCTGCAAAACCACAAAGCGCCAAGGCGCGAGCTTGCCATGGTCAGGCACACGCGCGGCAATACTCAGCAATTCGCGCAGCTGTGCATCATCAGGGCCCGGCGCGGTCATATTACGCGCCAGAACCGAACGACGCTTTTTCAAAAACTCTGTGGTTTCGACCATGCCGTGTTATTCTCCTTAAGGCGTTACCTGCGATATAGCTGCGCCCCATTAAAGTCAAATAGCGTTGAAAAATAATAAACGGAGAACCGTTATGCGCCGTTTGGCCACCGCATTTATTTTAGTTTTTGGTTTCCTCTCTTGTGCCCATGCGGGCGCGTGGCTGCCTGAAAAAGACCACAGCAAACTGATTGCCAATCACATTGAACATAAACAGGCGACAAAGAATATTGTCCATTTTCGTCATCGGGAAATCTACCGGTCGCTTTTGCTGGAATATGGGCTGAGCGACAATTTCGCGCTCACCGCCAAAACCGGAAGACAAAAGTCACGCTTGCCGCAAGGCCAGCGCCGCAATGAGGAAAACCGCCTCGGCATTATGTTTGACACAAAGGCACTGGCCACAGGCTTGCTGCCGCCTTTTGTTTATCAGCTTGCCAAAGCGGCGCTGCCTTTTAAGGACATGACCCGCGAAAAGCGCGCTTCCATGACGCTCGGCTTGCAAGATGAAGCGGATATTTACGCGGCGACATTGGCGTTGGCCGATAAAATATCCATCGGCCGCTTCCATATCGGCCAAGAAATTGAACTCGACCAGATACGCGGCGATGGCCGCTTTGCGCGCAATTGGCTGTATCGCTTCAACCTCGGTTTCGGCCCCGTCAGCTTGGGCAGCGAGGCGTTGAACTATGTTGATTATCGATCACCCTATGCCGCACTCACCCATAGCTATTACGCCGAATGGTCACCAAATGGGCGCGCATTGAAATTTCGATTGAAAGATGGGACGAGCCGCGCCCCACTCGGCAATGCCGGTGTTCAGAAAAATGATTATGCTGTGCTGGAAATCGAGTGGCAGTTTTAACTACGCAAATCGGGTGGCGTCGCCTCTGCCGCCAATGCTGCCACCGCCTCATCCAGAGCCGTCACGCTTTGCTCTTTCGAACCAAGGCGGCGCATGGACACTGTGCCCTCATCCGCCTCGCGCATGCCGACCGCCAAAATCACCGGCACTTTGGCGACCGAATGCTCGCGCACTTTGTAATTAATCTTTTCGTTACGGATATCGGCACGCGCGCGCAGGCCTTGCGCTTGCAAGGCGGCAACGACCTGATGCGCATAATCATCGGCATCTGAGGTAATCGGGCATACCACTACTTGCTCCGGCGCGAGCCAAAGCGGCATTTTACCGGCATAGCTTTCCAGCATAATGCCGATAAAGCGCTCCAGCGTGCCCAAAACCGCGCGGTGCAACATGACCGGACGATGCTTATTGCCGTCTTCGCCGATATAGGCGGCATCAAGCCGCTCGGGCAGCACAAAGTCGAGTTGCAGCGTGCCGCATTGCCAGGTGCGGCCAATCGCGTCGCGCAAATGATATTCAATTTTCGGGCCGTAAAACGCGCCTTCATTGGGCAGTTCTTCCCATGCGAGACCGACCTCACTCAGCGCATCACGCAGGCCTTGCTCGGCACGGTCCCATACAGCGTCATCACCGGCGCGCATATCAGGCCGCAGCGCCAATTTGACCGAGACATCTTCAAAACCGAGATCGGTATAAACTTGCGTCACCAATCCGCAAAAATCGACCGCTTCTGAAATAATCTGGTCTTCGCGGCAGAAAATATGGGCATCATCTTGCGTCATTTGCCGCACCCGCATCAGCCCGTGCAGCGCTCCATGCGCCTCATTGCGGTGGCAACAGCCGAACTCGGCCATGCGTATCGGCAGGTCGCGATAGGACTTAATGCCCTGTTTGAAAATCTGCACATGGGCCGGACAATTCATCGGCTTGATGGCCATTAAATCGGCATTGGCGGAAATCACCGCCGCGCCCTCTTCGGTTGACGGCACTTCATCGGGCACGACAAACATGTTTTCGCGGAACTTATCCCAATGGCCCGATTGCTCCCAAAAGCGCTTATCCAAAAGTTGCGGCGTCTTCACTTCTTCATAGTGATGCGCGTTGAGGCGGCGGCGAATATATTGCTCGAGCTGCTGCCAAATTATGTAGCCTTTGGCGTGCCAAAAAACGCTGCCTTGCGCTTCTTCTTGCAAATGGAACAAATCCATTTCGCGGCCCAGCTTGCGGTGGTCGCGCTTTTCGGCTTCTTCCACCATATGCAGATAGGCTTTCAAATCTTTTTCATTGCCCCAGCATGTGCCGTAAATACGCTGCAACATTTCATTATTGCTGTCGCCGCGCCAATAGGCACCGGCCAGCTTGGTCAGCTTAAAGGCTTTGCCCAGCTTGCCGGTGGACGGCAAATGCGGGCCACGGCACAAATCTTTCCATGCGCCCTGCCGGTACACCGTAATCGTTTGGTCAGCGGGAATGGCAGCAATAATTTCTGCCTTATATTCTTCGCCAATCTCGCGGAAATGCGCCACCGCTTCATCGCGATCCCATTCTTCACGGACAATCTCTTCATTGCGGTCAACGATTTCCTTCATGCGCTTTTCAATCGCCTCAAGGTCATCAAGGCTGAACGGCGTTTCGCGCGCGAAATCATAATAAAAGCCGTTTTCAATCACCGGCCCGATGGTCACTTGCGTGCCGGGGAAAAGCTCCTGCACCGCTTCGGCCAACACATGCGCGCAGTCATGGCGCATCAAATCGACGCCGTCTTCATCGGCGGCGGTAATCACCGCAACCTCGGCATTGGCAGCTACCGGCCTCGCCAAGTCAATCACTTCGCCATTGACCTTCCATGCCAATGCTTTTTTGGCCAGTGATTTGGAAATGCTTTCGGCAAAAGCAAGCCCGTCAATCGGGCCGTCAAATTGGCGTGTCGCACCATCGGGTAAGGTCAGCGTAATCATCGGTCAGAATCGCCTCTGGCTTTAATCTTCCAAGGTGCATACCAAGCCGCGCGTGAAATCTCAACAGGCACGGGGTCAAAACCATGCCCCGCCCCCAGCGCTTCAATCGGGTGGCATTGCGACAAGCGCTTCAAGCTGAGCCACAAACCGGCCCAAGCGCCATGCGCGCGCACCGCCGCCACCGCATATTCCGAGCATGTCGGCTGGAAGCGACAGCGCGGCCCTATCACGGGCGAGATGACAAACCGGTAAATATGCACCGGCAGCAAAACCAAGAATTCAAAGACACGCCCCATCATGGCGCTTATAGTAGCAAAATATCGCGCATAGGGGCAAAAATGGACACGCTGGAATATGAATTTGAGGGCGAGGTGTGGCTCTGGTCGGGCAAGAAAACCGATTGGTGGTTCATCACCATGCCGCAAGATATGAGCGACCATGCCCAGCATTTCACCAAACATGTGCAGCGCGGTTTCAAATCGCTGAAAGTCAATGCGCGCATTGGCAGCAGCGAATGGCAAACCTCCATGTTTCCGTCGAAAGAACGCAAAAGCTATCTCTTGCCGATCAAAAAAGCCATCCGCGACGCCGAGGGCGTGGAAGTCGGCAAAGCCAAAAAGGTAAAAGTAACGGTGTTGGGGCTTTAAACCCCTAATTGCTGCAAACAGTCTTCCACTGCATCAAAGGTCAAGAGCGTTGAGGCGTGGCGGTTTTTATACTCGCGCACCGGCTCCAATACTTCGAGGTCGGCCCAGCGGCCGGTCGGCGGCGCGCCGTTTTGTTTAAACATGGCGCGCATGGTGGCACCAACTTGGCGCAATTCTTGCGGGCTGGAGCCGATAATTTCGCGCGCCATGACCGAGCTGGAGGCCTGCCCTAGCGCGCAAGCCTCGACCTCATGCGCGAAAGCGGCAATCTTACCATCATCGGCCAAGCTCAATTCCACATGCACTTTTGAGCCACACAGCCGCGATTGCGCGTCAGCTGCCGCGTGCGGCGCATCGAGCCTGCCGATATGCGAAATGTCGGCCGCCAGCTTCAAAATGCGCTGATTGTAAAGCTCGTTCATCATGGTTTCGGCATCATCGCTTTGGCATCATTTTGCCGGCTTCCAAATCGTGCCATCGGCGGTGTCTTCAATGGTGACGCCCATAGCGGTCAACTTGTCGCGCGCCGCATCAGCCGCCGCATAATCTTTATCGGCACGCGCTTGCGTCCGTTCGGCAATCAGTGC
>RFZE01000111.1 GCA_009920875.1 Alphaproteobacteria bacterium
CTTTGGATAAGGCACGCATTTTGCCCTTGCAAGAAGACGGGCTGCTCATGGCGCAGCCCGATCGATTGCAGGCAAGCGAAAAAGGGCGGCTATTGCTGGATTATATTCTTGCCCGCCTCTTGGCGTGAGGGGTGGCTTCAATTTTGGTGACTATGGTGTCGGCGCGAATGCTGCCGGCGATAAGCGCGCAGCGCCGTCCGCGCCGTTTTCCGCGCCCTCTGCCGTTGGCGCTCCTTCGGGCGGTAAAATTTCTTCATCGACCAGATCGCCATCTCCATTGGTCAGGGCGCGGTCAGGATTGGAGCGGCGCAGCGCTTCGGCCAAACTCATTGCCGCCTCAAGGCGCCGATCATGCTCAACAAAGCTGCGCGGGGGACGGCTGATCTCACGCGACCGCGCGCGCGTCACTTCTTGCACGGTAAGCCCGCGCTCATTGAGCCCCCCCGGCTTCAATCGGAAAATGCCGTCAATGCCGCTAAATCCGTTCGGGTCCATCAGCAGTTCGGTGGCGAAGGGTGCGTCGGTTTGAAACGCCGATAGCCGCCCCGCCAAGGCGACCGCATCATAGGCCATGCTGGCAAGACGTGGCGGCGCGGCATCGTAAATTGCTTCATAGCGCGCCGCAAAAGCACTCCAATTGGCACTCGGCGCAGCGGCATACCAGCCGCCATGCAAGGGCGGCTCTTGGCTCAAAGTCGGGTCATCCCATAAGCCGGTGCCGATAAATTTGACACGGCGCGGGTCGATATCAAAATAGGGCAAAAGCGGCGCCAGGTTTCTCAGCGCCAAGCCGCCTTCGGGCATGAATACCGCATCATAGGGAATATCGCCCAAAGTCTCGACCAAGGCCAAAGCCTCATAGGCCGAGACGAGCTCCGGCGCATCATCGCCCAATAATTTGAACACCGCTTCCGCCTCTTCGGGCGGCGCAATCGGCAGGCCGGTTTCGTCGTCAATGCGCTCCGGTAAAAGCGCCAAAGCCTCATCGGTCAGGCGCTGCATTTCAGCCATATGGGCGGCTTTTCTATCGTCAAAACGGGCGAGGCGGCGCACCGGATCAAACATTCCCTCAGCCTCCGGCGGATAGGTCTCGCTTTGCACAATCGTGCCGCCAAAGCGGTCGACCGATGCCGCAAAGCTGGCCGCTATGCGTGCCCCGAAAACCCCTTCCGGCACCAAAGCACCGAAGCGCGTCAGCCCCTGCGCGATCGCCTCAGAGACAATGCGGTCAATATTTTGTTCGGGCAAAAAGCCCATCAACCACAAGCCATCCGTTGCCGTGCTGGCATCATTGGAAAAAGCAAAGCCCGGCACATTGCGTCCCGCCAGCACCGGCTGAATGGCGGTGACGGAAGAGCCGAAAAGCGGCCCGACAATAATATCGGCGCCGGCCGCAATGGCGGCTTTGGCGGCGTCTTCAGCCCCTTCTGCCGTGCCCTTTGTGTCGTGCAGGCTGATGACGAGGCTTTGGGTCGGGGCATCAAAAAGCGCCAATTGAGCGCCATTATATAAATGCCCGGCGAGGCTGCGAATGGTCTCGCGCGAATCGCCCAAGGGCAAAAGCAAGGCGACAATCTTCACTTTGGCAGGACGCGGCGGCGGTGCCGGATAGGCGCTTTTGTCAATGCTTATCGCCCGAACAGGCTTGGCTTTTTTGGCCATGCTGGTTTTGGGTGCCGGGTCATTTTGCGCCAAGGGTGCCGGGCCGCGACCGCAAGCGGCGACAAGGCTGACGGCTA
This sequence comes from Alphaproteobacteria bacterium, assembly GCA_009920875.1. Taxonomy (GTDB): domain Bacteria; phylum Pseudomonadota; class Alphaproteobacteria; order RS24; family RS24; genus UBA8337. The sequence goes on from RFZE01000111.1 coordinate 1,740, forward strand.
TGAGCGCGCCATAAAGGGCAACACGCCGTTTGGCGCGGCCCATGGCATTTTCGGTATTTGCGTTTTGCTTCATACTGCCTTGCTTTCAGCCGGAAATGCCGACCATATCGAGCGCGGCGGTTTAAGTAAATGCATAATCAGACAATCTGTGACATGAGAATATGGCGGCTTTCAGGCACGGTGAACAGATATGAGATGGACATCAGATAGACATAAGATAGACATTGGGCAGACACGGGCGGCGCGACAGGTTAAGCTATGGCATGACTGATGATGCGCCAAACGGCCAAGCCATTGGGTCGGCGCTTGCCGCCGGCCTTTACATCGTCGCCACCCCTTTGGGTCATGCGCGCGACATTACCTTGCGGGCGCTTGATGTGCTGGGTGCGGCCGATATGATTTACTGCGAAGACACGCGCAATTCGGCCAAATTATTGACCTATCACGGGATAAAAACCCCGACCGCCGCCTATCATGAGCATAATGGGGCCAAGGCGCGCCCGAAAATTCTTGCCGCTTTGGCGGCCGGTCGAAAACTTGCGCTGATTTCAGATGCCGGCACGCCGCTTATTTCCGACCCTGGCATGAAGCTGGTGCGCGATGCGCGCGCCGCCGGCCATGCGGTGACCGCCATTCCCGGTGCCTCAGCCCCGATTGCCGCTTTGTCGGTTTCCGGCTTGCCCAGCGACCGCTTCACCTTTGCCGGTTTTTTGCCGCCCAAAAGCGCGGCACGACAAAGCGCGCTTGAAAATTTGAAAGCGGCGCGCGGCGGCACATTGGTGGTGTTTGAGGCGGCACGCCGCTTGCCAGCCTTATTGGACGATATTGCGGCGGTTTACGGCGCTTGCGAAATTTGTGTGGCGCGCGAATTGACCAAGAAATTCGAAGAAGTCAAAAGCGGCGCGCTTGATGATCTGCGCGCGTATTTTGCGGCCCAAGCGCCACGCGGCGAAATCACCGTGCTCATTGCCCTGCCGCCCGAGACCGCTTTGGGGGCGGCTGAGATAGATGCCATGTTGGTCGATGCCATGGCGTCCATGAGCCGCCGTGATGCAGTGCAAGCCGTCGCGGAGACGAGCGGGCAAAGCCGCCGCACGATTTATGCGCGCGCGCTCAGGCTTGATGATGGCGCGCGCGATGCGAAAGCGCAGGCCGATAAAGAAGAAGAAAAACATGCCACCGCGACAGCAGAAAAAGACGATTAAGGCCCGTCGCATGGCCTGGGCGCAGGGGCGCCGTGCCGAGTTTTGGGCGGCGCTTTATTTGCGACTGAAATTTTATCGCATCATTGCGCGCAATCTGCGCCTGCCGGGCGGTGAGATTGATTTAATCGCCAAGCGCGGCGCGCTTTTGATATTTGTCGAAGTGAAATATCGCCCCAATCAAGCGCGGGCCCGTGCCGCCATCAGGCCGCAGCAATGGCGGCGTATTGAGGCGGCGGCGGCGCAATTTGTTGCCAAACGGCCGGCCCTGCAGGCGTGTCGCTGGCGCTTTGATGTATTGGCCATGGCGCCCAAAAGCTGGCCGCTGCATCGGCGCAATGCTTGGCGCAGCCAATATTAAAATATCCGACGCAGCGGTGGCGCATTGGGTTTGTGCTTGAGTGCAGCGGCGATTTGCCCGAAACTGCGCGCAAGTGAGGAAAGCTTATGACTGCCCATGCGGCTTTAACCATCGCCATTCAAATGGACCCGATTGCCGATATTGACATTACCGGCGATACCAGTTTCGCACTGGCGCTGGAGGCGCAGGCGCGCGGCCATGCGCTTTATTATTACACGCCGGATGCGCTTGTCATGCTGGACGGCAAGGTCAGCGCCCGTGTGCAATCTCTGAAAGTGGCTGACAAGCTGGGCGCGCATTTTGACTTGGGTGCGCCGCAACTGACCGATTTGGCGGAGATGGATGTGATCTTGATGCGCCAAGACCCGCCTTTTGACATGAATTATATTTCCGCCACGCATTTTCTCGAGCGCATTCACCCCGATACTTTGGTGGTCAATGATCCGGTCGCCGTGCGCAATGCGCCTGAAAAAATCTTTCCGGTGCACTTTGACGGGCTGCTGCCGCCGACTTTAATGACGCGCGACCGGCAAGCGCTGGAAGATTTCCGCGCCAGCCATGGTGATATTATTTTAAAGCCGGTTTTCGGCAATGGCGGCGCCGGCGTGTTTCGTGTGCGCGCCGATGATGAAAATTTCGGTTCGCTGATTGATATGTTTATGGAAACCAGAGAGCCGATTATCGCGCAAGCCTATTTGAAAGATGTGCGCGGCGGCGATAAGCGGGTCATTCTGGTTGAGGGCGAAGCGGTTGGCGCGCTCAATCGCGTGCCGGCTGAGGGCGATGCCCGCGCCAATGTGCATGTTGGCGGACGCCCCGAGGCGTGCGAATTGGATGCGCGCGATTTGGAAATCGCCGCGCAAATTGGCCCGGCCTTGCGCGATAGCGGCATTATTTTTGCCGGCATAGATGTGATTGGCGGTTATTTGACCGAGATTAACGTCACCTCGCCGACGTGTATTCGTGAAATAAAAGCCTTTGGCGGGCCCGATATTGCGGCGCTGATTTTGGATGCGATTGAAGCGCGTCGCGCCTAATTTTGTTTTTTGTAAATCTCTTGGCAGGCCAACGCATCGCAGGCAATGACCCTTTGTTGGCCGTTTTCACTATGCGTCAGTTTGGCGTGCGGCAGGCCGTTAAATTGCAGCAATTCAGACACTTTCCAATAATTTAAAAACCTGTCAGACGGGGTGTTTTCGGCCAAGCCCAAAGCACGAAAAATGGATTTCTTGCCGGGTAAATCTTCGACAAAAACATCCCCCAACTCAACACTGACACGGCGACGATTGAACATAATGGCCTCAAGAAAACGTCGTCAGATTAATCATTCGGGGTGACAAAAATCAAGCCCCGCTTGTGATGGCGGCAATTTTTTCTTAAGCTTTGCGTCAAGAAAAGAAAAACAAGTCATGGTCGCCAATATTCAAACCATTGCCTTTCAAGGCGTCGACGCCGTGCCGGTCGAAGTGCAAGTGCACTTGGCGCCCGGTCAAAACGCTTTTAATGTGGTTGGCCTGCCCGATAAATCGGTCGCCGAAAGCCGCGAGCGCGTGCGCGCGGCCCTGTCGGCCATTGGCCTTGCCCTGCCTTATGACCGCATCACGATAAATTTCTCACCTGCCGGTTTGCCGAAAGAAGGCAGCCATTATGATGTGCCGATTGCTCTGGGACTGTTGGTGGC
>RFZE01000112.1 GCA_009920875.1 Alphaproteobacteria bacterium
TCGGGAGTTACGCCAATCGGGCGGCCTGCCGGGTGTCTTGACTTACAACCATGCCTGGTTGTTGGCGCCGGTCAATGGCGGCACGCATGTCCGTCAGATCGATGTCGACCGCGGCGGCTTTTTATGGTTTTGGGATGCAAGCTGGGTTGAGCCGGCTTATCAGCGCGCCAATGAGGCGCTGGCGGCGCGGGTGTTGGCGCTCCAAGAATAAAATTGAAATGACGATGAAGACATTATCATCTCTGAAACTTTGGCAGAAAATAGGGCTGTCATCTGCTGTATTGGGTTTGGTTTTGCTGGCCTATGGCATTTGGTATTTGCAAACCCGCGATGCGCGCGAGCCGTCCAAATTGGCTTTTCAGGAACATTGCGCTTCTTGCCATGGTGTGGATTTGAAAGGCGGTCTTAATGCTCCGTCGCTCATCGACCGCCCCTTATCGATCATTGATGATTATCAAATTCTTATAAATGCCATGCGCGGTGGCGGTGATTTGCCGCCATCGCATGATTGGCGCGAGGCGCTTTCGCCGCAAATGTTAAAAGCGATTGCTCTTTATATTAATGAGCGCCAGCAGCAATATGTCTCGACGGCCGCTTCTTATGGCTTTGACCCCAAGGCCGATGCCGCCATCAGTTCGCAGCATTATGATTTTGCGCTGGCGCGCGTCACTCTCTTGCAAAGCCGCCCCTATGGCCTGACCGCCTTGCCCGATGGCCGCATGATTGTGGCTGAAAAAACCCGCGGCTTGTCACTGATTGAGCGCGATGGACAACAGGGCGCACCATTAACCGGCACGCCGCGTGTTTGGGACACCATTCTCAGCCTGCAAGGGGCATGGCTCAATTTGGGCATTATGCTGGATGTCGCGCTGCATCCTGATTATGCGCATAATGGCTGGGTCTATATTTCGCACACGGATCGGTGCTGGCTCGATTGCCTGTCGCCTGTGCCGGTGACCATGGTGCGGGTGCTGCGCGGGCGGATAAAAGATAATGCTTGGGTCGACCAGCAAGTGATTTGGTCGGTGCATCGCGACCATTATACGCCGGTGCCCGATGGGGTGGCGGCCGGTCGCTTGGCTTTCGACAAGGATAATCATCTCTATATTTCGATTGGCGGCAAAAACACTTATGGCAAGCTGCACGATTTGGACACGCCCTTCGGCAAAATTCATCGGGTGCGCGATGATGGCAGTGTGCCGAGCGACAATCCTTATTTCGTGGATGCTGACCGGCGCGCTGAAAGCTCGACGCGTCATACGGTGTGGAGCATTGGTCACCGCACCGGCCAAGGCTTGGCCGGCCACCCGGCGACGGGTGAGATTTGGAACAGCGAAATGGGGCCGCGCGGCGGCGATGAGATAAACCTCATTAAAGGCGGCGGCAATTATGGCTGGCCGCTCTATACAAACGGCCTCAATTATAATGGTGAATACATCACCATTGGCGAGGATTTGGGGCTGGATTTTCCGATTGAAGAAACGGTTTTGCCAATTGTCGACTTCACACCGGCACCGGCTTTATCCAATCTGACTTTTTATCAAGGCGCCGCATTTGCCGATTGGAATGGTGATGCGCTGGTCGGATCTTTGAAAGCCGGCACGCTCTATCGCGTACGGGTTGAAAATAATATGCCGGTCGACATCGAGAGATTGCTGGTCAATTTCGGGCGCATGCGCGATGTCGCCATCGGCCCGGAAGGTCACGTATATATTGCGCTCGAGCATAATGAAAACGGCTCGATATGGCGCTTGTCACCGCGCTGAGAGAAAACGTTTTTTTGATCCGGGTGTCGACAAGCGTGTCTTAATTACCCTAGCCTTAAACCATGTATAAATTCTTCTCTGCCGAACACAGTATTTTTTCTGCCAAAGTGCGTGCCTATTTGCGCTTCAAACATGACCAAGGTGATTTGGGCGCGGGGTTTGAAGATATTTTGGCGACGCCGGATTTAATGAGCAATCTTTTGACCGTGCGCTCGGGCAGTCCGTCTTTGCCGCAAATGGAAGCGCCGGATGGCACATGGGTGCAAGACACGAGTGACATTATTGATTATGTCGAAACCGTGCATCGCCATATGCCAATCGTTCCTGATGGTGAAACGCGGCCCAAGCAGCGGCTTGCCAGCTATATTCTGGAGCTCTTGGGCGATGAGTGGCTGCTGGTGCCGGCCTGTTGGGAGCGCTGGCATTACAGTCTGGCGACGACGGAGCCGAACCATCGCGCCTTTAATGAGCAGCAATGGGGTTCATTTTTGGCGCCCGATGAAAACGGCAAGGCGCGGCGTGCTGCCGGTGCTGCCTTTTTTGAAAATATTTTCGGCATATCCGATACGCGCGACAATCCAAAGGGCCCGTATCAGGGGCTCATTCATCTCGGCTGCACCGATGCGACCTTGCCGGCTTGGCTGGATATGCAACAGCGTTTGCTGCAGGCGCTTGAGCATCATTTGGAAGTGCATGATTATATTCTCGGCGGTCGCCCGTCGCTTGGCGACTATGCGCTTTTGGGGCCGATATATGTGCATTTTTACCGAGACCCGGTTGCCGGATTTGATTTGCGCCGCGCTTTTCCCCTGGTCTGTGAATGGGTCGATCGTACAAATGCCGAGGGCTGCATGAATGCACGGCGCTTCGGGCAGAAGCTCTATAGCGTAGGCGATGGGGAGGGCCTGTTGACCGTGCCGTTTGAAATTGGCGGCGCGGCGGCGCGGCGCATGGTTGTGCCGACGCAAATATGGATGTTGCAGCGCCTGGGCGCAGCCATGGCGACGGCCAATCAGGCAGAACTGGCTGACTGGCTGAAACAATTTTCGCGCGGCGAAGAAATACTCACGCTCGATGAGATGATGGCGGATTGCCGAATTGATAAGCAGGGCGGACGCCTGCTTTCCATGCCACAACGCTGAGCGTTTGGCCAAATTTTGAGGGGACGTACCATGACACAGAAAACCGTTTTGATCACCGGCTGCTCTTCCGGCATTGGCCGCTTGGCGGCGCTCACTTTTCAAGCAAATGGCTGGAATGTTATCGCCACTATGCGGATGCCGGAAAAAGAGACAGAGCTAAATCAGTTGGAAAATTTGCTGGTCGCGCAACTCGACGTAACCGATGGTGAAAGTGTTGATAAGGCTATTGCTGAAGGCATTGAGCGGTTCGGCACAATTAATGTGTTGGTCAATAATGCCGGTCGCGGCGGGCGGGCATTGCTTGAGCAGATGAGTGATGAAAAAATCCGTGAGGTCTTTGAAACAAATGTATTTGGCGCCATGCGTGTCACGCGGGCCATGCTGCCGCATATGCGAAATAGGGGCGACGGCTGTATCATCAATGTGACCTCTATGGCGGGGGTTATCGGGCTGGCCGCCGAGACGGCCTATTGCTCGGCCAAATTTGCCGCCGAAGGCTTTACCGAGTCGCTCTATTGGGAGTGCAAGCCGCTTGGCATTAAGGTGAAGTCGGTTGCCCCCGGCGTGTATCGCGCCACATCTTTTGGCGCAAATGTCGATGATGAAGCCATGGAGAAGGGCGACCCCGCCCTCATTGCCCATGCCCGTCATCTGCGCCAGCATTTTTCCAATTCGGCAGATAATGCAGGCGGCGAGACGCCGGCCGATCCGCAAGAAGTGGCTGACAGGATTTTTATCTGCGCCACGCAAGACACACCCTTGCACAATCCGGTCGGCACAGATGCAGAAATGATTATGTCAATGATGGCGGCGCCGCCGCGGCAGGAATTTCTCGACAAGCTCGAGCCGATGATTTTGCCGTCTGATTGATTTCGCTTTTTCAGATTTGCACTTCGGCATGTGCCAGGCCGGCCACGCCAAGGCGCAGGCGAAATATGCAGCCGCCAAGGCTTTTATTGGTTTCATTGTCTGCCGAGGTCACATAAAGCGTGCGTAAATCGTCCTCGCCAAAGCACAAGCTGGTTATTTTTTCGGCTGGTAGGTCGATTTTTTGATCAAGTTCGCCCTGCGGGGTAAACCGCAAAATTGCGCCGTCCGCATAGGCCGCAACCCAAACGCCGCCGTCGGCGTCGACACACAGACCGTCGGGCGCGCCCTTTGGCAATTCGGCAAATATATGGCGGTCAATGCAACTGCCGTCATCTTTCATGCGATGGGCAATAATATGTCGGCGCAGGCTATCGCTATGATAAATGGTCTGCCCGTCGGGTGAAAAGCCGATGCCATTGGTCAGGCCGACATCATCATAGAGTTGTGTCGCAACGCCCTCGCTTTCGATGCGATATAATTCACCCGGGGTCGGCAGAGCGTCGGGGTTGAAGGGGTCAAAGCGCAATGTGCCGACATAGAGGCGGCCGCTTGGGTCGGTGGCAATATCGTTAAATCGTGCTCCGCCATCTAATTCAAACAAAATCCGCGACATCCCCTTGTTTACATGGCAAATATTGCGCCCCGATACGACAATGCCGCCATCCGCATGCAGAGCAATGCCGCCGACACCTTTGCGTTTGGGAATGATGGTTTCAATTTGGCCTGCGCCGTCGCGCCGAAAGACCCCGCCCTTATGGGAGTCGCAGAAAAAAAGCCCCTTTTCGGCCGCCCAACGGGGGCCTTCTACCAAGCCATAACCGCTCAAAATCGTCTCAATTTCTTCTTGCAAAATTGCCCCGCCTTGCTGCTTCAGTGATGTAAAACGCTTTAAAAACAGGCGTTTTTAACCTGTTGGGAAGAGTTTAGGCACAAGTTTCGCCGCGCTTAAAGACAATTCATCAAAACGGCTTGAAAAACCCATCAAATCTAGGCGTTTCGCTCGAAATAGAGCCGAAATTCCACCGATTTTTTGAAACATGAACATTTCTCATTTATTGACAAGTTGAAAACATGTTAGGCTGAAAAAGTTCATTCTTGAGTTGCATGGTATCTGAGTGTCTCGAAAAAGTGTCAAAACTCCGCTGATTTATGCGCTTGAGCC
>RFZE01000113.1 GCA_009920875.1 Alphaproteobacteria bacterium
GCCGTTGCCGCCATGCACTTGCAGCGCATTATCGGCCGCCGCCCAAGCGACCCGTGCGGCCAGCAATTTCGCCATACCGGCCTCGACATCGCAGCGTTGATCGGCGTCTTTTGTACGCGCCGCGAAATAAGCCAATTGCCGCGCCGCCAAAATTTCTGCCGCCATCATCACCAATTTTCCGGCGACGCGCTCAAAATCATAAATCGCCGTGCCGAATTGCCGGCGCTCGCTTGCATAGGCAAAACCCAATTCCAACGCATTTTGCGCCACGCCAATGGCACGCGCCGCGGTTTGAATGCGTGCGCTTTCAAAAGTGTGCATGAGCTGCTTAAAGCCCTTGCCGGTCTCACCGCCCAGCACTGCCTCTTCGGGCACGGCAAAACCGTCAAAGCCGATATCATATTCCTTCATGCCGCGATAGCCGAGCACACCAATCTCACCGCCCTGCATGCCCTTGGCGGGAAATCATGTCTGTGCGTGCCGCATGGGTAATCCATGTCTTGGCCCCGATAATCTTATAGCCGCTATCGGTTTTTTCCGCCCGTGTCGCCAGACTGGCCAAATCAGAGCCGGTATTGGGCTCGGTGAAAACGGCGGTCGGCAATAAGCTGCCATTGGCAATGATTGGTAAATATTTTTGCTTTTGCGCTTGCGTGCCGTTTTGCAAAATCAACTCACCGGCAATATCGGTGCGCGTGCCCAAAGAGCCGACGCCGATATAGCCGCGCGATAATTCTTCCGAGACCACGCACATGGCCTGTTTGCCAAGCCCCAAACCGCCATAATTTTCCGGAATGGTCAGGCCGAACACGCCAAGCTCGGCCAATTCTTCAATCAGCGGCAGCGGGATAAGCGTGTCATTTAAATGCCAATCATGAGCAAAAGGCGCGACTTTTTCATCGGCAAAACGGCGAAATTGGTCGCGTATCATTTGATGCGTCTCATCAAGACCGGCATCGGCCTCGGTAATGCCGGTTTCAGCCATAAGCGCCGCCAGTTTGCGGCGACGCGATGCATGATTGCCGTGGCGCATCAGCGCCTTTACCGCCTCATGATTATGACCCGGCAAATGGTCAAAGCCCATATCGGCAGGACGCACGGTCTCGCCCTGGCTCATCGGCAGGCCGTAATGCAATTGAGTGAGATATTCGCCGACAATGAGCAGCGTCAAATCTTCTTCCATCGCACCGAAACGCCCGCGCGCCTGCATGGTCTCGGCATAAAGCACCATTTGCTGTAAGGTCGCCACATAAGTGGCGGCCCATGCGCGGCCATGCGTGCAAAATTGCGCAGCCTCCGGCGGCAAGGGGCTTGCCAAAGCAGCGCGCATATCGTCCAAAATCGGCGGCAAGGCGGCCATATGCAACAATAATGCGTCGTTCTCGCCGGTGTTTATGTCTTCAGCAGCACTCATGGCCGTGAGAGTATCGCTTTTTGCCGCATTGGCAAGCCACGCTGCGCCACAAAGTGCCGCAGGCATAATCTTAAGTGCCGCAGGGCAGGTTTGCGCTTTACTCAGCTGATCCGAAAGGCGGCGGCAGCAAAGCCAGCACCTCATCAAGACCCATGCCCGCTTGGCGCAAATCGCGAAAGCCGCTATCGCCTGCCTGTTTGGACAAGCGCCGCCCGCTTGTGTCACGCACCAAACCGTGATGCAGATAATCGGGTTGCGGCAAGCCGAGCAGTTTTTGCAGCAGCACATGAATGGCTGTGGCGCTTTGCAAATCGCGCCCGCGCGTCACCTGGCTGATATGTTGCGCCGCATCATCGACCACCACGGCCAAATGATAGCTGGTCGGCACATCTTTGCGCGCCAGCACCACATCGCCATAAGCCGCCGCATCGAGCGGCATGATTTCTGCCGTGCCGCTGCCACGCTCGCAATAGCTTAACGGGTCTTGAACTTGCGCCAGCGCTTTTTCCATATTGAGCCGCCAACAATAAGGCGTGCCTTCCCACATCAGCTTTTTACGCCGGCTGTCGGGCAAATCGCGATATAGGCCGGGATAAAGCGGTGCGCCATCCGGGTCGCGCGGCCAGTCTTTTTTGTCTTGAATGGCGGCCAAAATCTCGCGCCGCGTCGCCCAGCATGGATAGACCAAACCTTGCGCGCGCAATGCGTCCAAAGCCGCTTGGTAAATCTCAAAGCGCGCCGATTGCACCATGACCGGTTCGGGCCAACTCAGCCCCAGCCATTCAAGGTCTTGATAAATGCCTTCGACAAAATGCGGCCGCGCGCGTCCGACATCAATATCTTCAATACGCAAAAGAAATTGCCCGCCCGCTTCTCGAGCCGCACGCGCGCCGATAAGCGCCGAATAAGCATGCCCCAAATGCAGCCAACCATTAGGGCTTGGCGCAAAACGGGTAATAAAGGGCTTTTCATCTTTCATCGCGCTTTTTCCTGCGCCATAATGCGGCGCGATGCAAACATATAAAACAAAAAAACAGCTGCAAGCCGCGCTCGACTTATTGGCCGAAAACGACAAACACTTGGCCGCCGCCTATGGCGCATATGGCGTTCCCCCTTTGCGCGCACGCCCTGACGGCTTTGAGGGGCTGGCACGCTTGCTCATCAGCCAGCAAGTCTCGACCGCCGCGGCCAGCGCCATTCAAGCGCGCTTTGATGCGGCGATTGGCGAGATTAATGCGGTCAATCTGTTGGCCATGGATGATGAAACGCTGGGGGCTTGTGGCATATCGCGCCCCAAACAACGTTATTTACGCGGCCTAGCCGAAGCGGTGGTCAGCGACGGGCTTGACCTTCCCGCTTTGCGGCGCGCCGATAATGATACGGTTTATGACACGCTTGTCGCCCTAAAGGGCATCGGGCCATGGACGGCGGAATGTTATTTGCTGTTTTCCTTGCGCCGCGCCGATATTTTTCCGAGCGGTGATCTGGCTTTGCAGCACGCCGTGCGGCTTTTATATGGGCTTGATGCGCGTCCCGATGCCACAGCTTTGACCGATTTTGCCATGCGCTGGCAAGGCCATCGGGGTGCTGCGGCGCGGCTTTTATGGCTTTATTATAATGGCGAACAGGCGAAAAATCGCTGATATGGGCCTTTTCACAGGGCCAGCCCAAACTTGCAGAAGCCCGGCCGACATGTCACATTTCCGTCATCGGCTCATTTTAGGCATAATAAAAAAGTGCAGAATGATTCGTGAAAAGTGGGCGTGATTTGAGGGGATTTATCGGAGACATCACCATGCATAGAACCGGTTCAGAGGCGATAGAATTTGTGAAGGCTGCGCCGCCTGATTTCAGAAATCCGGCATCGTGTCCGGCTTTGGTTCTGAATGCCGATTTCCGCCCCTTAAGCTATTACCCGCTATCGCTCTGGTCTTGGCAAGATACGCTGAAAGCCGTGGTGCTTGACCGCGTCAATATTGTCTCGCATTACGACACAGTGGTGCATTCGCCTTCAACCGAATTTACCTTGCCCAGCGTCGTGTCACTGAAAACCTATGTGAAGCCGCCGCGCCATCCTGCCTTTACCCGCTTTAACGTATTTTTACGTGACGGCTTTTCTTGCCAATATTGCGGCGCGCCCAATGATTTGACCTTTGACCATGTCATTCCGCGCCGCGCCGGTGGCCGCACCACTTGGGAAAATGTCGTCACCGCCTGCAGCCCGTGCAATCTCAAAAAAGGCGGGCGCATGCCGAAAAAAGCCGGCATGGTGCCGCGCCATACGCCACACCAGCCGACAGTGTATGAGCTGCATGAAAACGGGCGCAAATTTCCGCCCAATTACTGCCATGAGAGCTGGCAGGATTATCTTTATTGGGATACTGAGCTGGAGCCGTAAGCGTCAGATTTTTTCCGAAGCGCGAATGGCAATGCGACAGCCAAGGCGAATGAGACGGCTCATCGTCGCAAAGCCCGGCGCGTCTTCCGCGCCATGTTCCAAAGCCGTGTCTTTATGGGCGGCCTCGTCGGCGCGAAATTTCTCAATTTTTTTGGCCAATGCCTTATCGGCTTTATCCTCGCTATCGGCCAAAGCCTCAAGCTGCGCGGCATAATGCGCGTCAATCTCGGTCTCAACCGCTGCCGTGCAGGCCATGGCGGCTTTTTCACCCATCAGCGCGGTAACCACACCAAGCGTAAAACCGGCCATATCCCAAAAAGGTGACAAGACGGTCGGTCGAATATCGCGTTCGCTCATCAGCGCATCGAAATAAGCCAAATGTTCTTGCTCCTGCTCGGCCATATGGGCGACCAGTTCAACCATTTCTTCCTTGCCCTTAATCTTGTCAAACACCGCTTTTTGGCCGTCATAAATGCGCACGGCGCCATGCTCTCCGGCATGGTCAACACGGATCATCTCAGCCAATCTTCGGGCGTTTGCAAGGGCAGTCATTATCGGCTCGTTTCGCTTTCGGTTTTATATAAAGCCAATCCGGACAAAACCAGACAGACAATGACATTATAACCGGCCAATGAAAGCCCGAATAGGGTGAAGGCTGGGGCATCACAGCGCACCATGCTGCTGTTTTGCAAAGCCTCGAAAAGCGCGCCCGTATCGAGCGCCGGTGCGCCGCCGCCGCCACACGAAGTCGGGCCCAGCCACCAGCCATATTCAATACCGGCATGGTAAAAACCGAGACCCGCATTGGCCAGAAAAATAATCCCGATTGTGGTCAACAGGCCGCGCATGGCCAAAGGCGCGCGCGGCGCATAAAAATAGGCCAAAGCCAAAAGCGGCACTGCGACATAAAATGCTACGCGCTGTTTTAAACACAAAGCGCAGGGCATTAAGCCACCCCAATATTGCGACAATATGGCGACCAAAATGACCGCCAATGCCAAGCCGAAAACCAGAGCAATGCGCGCGACGAGCGAGGCAAATATAACAGGCATGATTAAAACGCTCCTAATAAGCCAATAGCCAAGACC
>RFZE01000114.1 GCA_009920875.1 Alphaproteobacteria bacterium
TGGGCGTGGTTGCGCCGACCGATGTTGGGCCGATGGATATTCAAACCGCCAATGGTGTAGTTGATTTACTGGCCGATGATGAGGCGCATGCCACCGCCATGACCAAGCAAGTGCTGGGCTATTTTCAAGGCACGGTGAAAAGCCATGATTGCGAAGATCAGCGCAAATTGCGCCACGTCATTCCCGAAGACAGAAAGCGCGCTTATGATATGCGCATCGCCATTGAGCTGATTGCCGATACCGGCAGTTTCATGGAACTGCGCCAAGCCTATGGGGCGGGCATGATCACCGGCTTTATGCGCATCGAAGGCCGCCCCTTCGGCCTGATTGCCAATAATCCGGCGCATTTGGGCGGCGCGATTGATGCCGAAGCGGCGGAAAAAGCGGGTCGCTTTGTGCAGCTTTGCGACGGCTTTGATTTGCCGATTGTTTCATTCTGCGACACGCCGGGCTTTATGGTCGGGCCGGAGCATGAAAAATTCGGCACGGTGCGCCGCGCCTCTTCCATGTTGGTGGCGGGCGCGAGCATTTCCGTGCCGGTGTTTATGGTGGTGCTCCGCAAAGGCTATGGCCTGGGCGCGCAAGCTATGGGCATGGGGTCGCTGCATGTGCCGCAATTGACCATTGCTTGGCCGACCGGCGAGTTCGGCCCGATGGGGCTGGAGGGCGCGGTGCGGCTCGGCTATTCGAAAGAAATCGCCGCCGCCGGAGGCGAAGGCACAAAAGAAGGCGACGCCATATTCAATAAGCTGCTCGACGCGATGATTGCCAATGGCAAGGCGTTGAACGCTGCCATGTATCAAGAGATTGACGCGGTGATTGACCCGAAAGACACGCGACACTATTTGCTGCGGGCGCTGAAATCTCTACCGGTTGGCAAAAAAGGCGGCGGAGGAAAACGCCCGTTTATTCCGACTTGGTAGTTTTGCTGCCGTCTCGCCGCTCAATATTTCCGCCGCGGCATTTCGGCATGCGGCAGCGCGGCCTCCAATGTGCTGCGGTCTAGGCGCATAGAAGTGCGCCTTTTTGGGCCATATCCTCAACCGTGTCGACGTCAAAGCCAAGCTCTTCCATAATAGCGCGGCTGTGTTGGCCGTGGCCGGGGCTTGGCTCGGCCAATGAGGTCGGCGCGGCGTTGAAAAGCGCAGGCGGGGTCGGTGCGGTCAGTCGTCCAAGATTTTCCGTCACATAGGTTTCCAAAGCGCCAATGGCCTGCACTTGTTCATTGGCCGTCACCGTGCTGCGCCGTTCGCACGGGGCACTGGGAATATCGGCCGCTTCAAAAGCGTGCATCACCTCATCGACGGTCAAATTAAGCGCCCCATCTTTCAAAATTTTCATCACTTCGCCAATATTTGCCATGCGCGCGGGCAGCGACGCAAAAATCGGATTATCCTTCAAATCCTCTCGTCCCAGCAATTTCAAAATCGCATCCCAATGCTGGTCGGTAAGCGCCGAAGCGGCTATCGCCCCATCTTTGGTGTTGATGGTCTGATAAGTCTCCGACATGGGCGGCAGGTCAATCGCGTCATCATCCAATAGGGTGAAATGCATCATGCCATCGGGCCACATAAAGGCGAGGCACGCATGCAGCATGGAAATATCAATATGCTGGCCTTCGCCGGTCGCTGCGCGCGCCACCAAAGCGGCGGTGGCGGCCTGCGCCACCGTATAGGCCGTCACTTTGTCGCAAATCAACATTTTGATGAAATCATAGCTGTCGCCTGTTTCCGGGTCAGTGCCGCCTTGCATGCCGGTCAGACCGCTAATGCCTTGAATGACATGGTCATAGGCCGGGCGGTGCGCCAATGGCCCGATTGTGCCGAAGCCGGTAACCGCAACATTGATGAGGCGCGGATTGGCAGCGCGCAATATATCGCTGCCCAGCCCCAGCTTATCCATCACCCCCGGACGATAATTATTCAATAAAATATCAGCCTCACCGGCCAGTCGCTTGACGGCCTCCACGCCGTTTTCATGTTTCAAATCAATCGCCAAAGAGCGTTTGCCGCGATTGCAATTGTGAAACAGAGCGGATTGGCCGTTTTTCTGACTGCCAATATAGCGCATCGGGTCGCCCATTAGCACCGGCTCAACCTTTACCACTTCCGCGCCTTGCGCGCGCATCATCATGGCTGCCAAAGAACAGGTAATCATGGTCGACATTTCGACAATCTTCAGTCCGGCCAATGGTTGTTCGGCTGTTGGTGTCATACTCATCACGCCCTCCCAAGCTCATCAGCCGAAATGCTAGGAGACAGGGCAGGGGGTGGTCAATAGGTCAAAGCCCCATCAGCCGCACAGACAAATCACGCATGATTTCTTTTGAGTCGCCGCCAATGGCTTGCCGTTTCACTTGGCGATGAGGTCTCTTCACTTTCTGCCAAGCTGTCGCCATATGGCGGCGCGTTGCGCTTTACAAAGCAAGTTTGCACGCTAACATTCATAGCCAGGGAGGATTTATGAGCAGCACAATAAGAATAGGTGGTGCCAGCGGCTATTGGGGTGAAAGCATGATGGCGACGCCACAGCTTTTGCAGGTCGAGGGCATGGATTATTTGGTCTATGACTTTCTCGCAGAAATCACCATGTCGATTTTGGCGCGCGCGCGGGCCAATAATCCCGATGCCGGTTTTGCAACTGATTTCATCACTGGCGTGTTGAAACCCAATTTGCGCGAAATTGCTGAGAAGAAAGTCAAAATCCTGACCAATGCGGGCGGCGTCAATCCGGCAGCGTGTGGCGCAGCAGCGCGCGCTTTGATTGCCGAGGCGGGGCTGGATTTGAAAGTCGCGGTGATTAGCGGCGATGATTTGCTCGAGGCGCGCGATAATTTTGCCGATAAGAAAGACATGTTTTCCGGTGCCGATTGCCCGCCGCCGGAAACGCTGGCCAGCGTCAATGCGTATTTGGGCGGGTTTCCTGTCGCGGCAGCGTTGGATGCGGGGGCTGATATTGTCATTACCGGTCGCAGCGTTGACAGCGCGGTGACGCTGGGCGCGTGCATTCATGCCTTTGGCTGGCAAGCCGCCGACCTCGACAAATTGGCGGCGGGGTCTTTGGCCGGACATATTATTGAGTGCGGGCCGCAAGCCAGCGGCGGCAATTTCACCGATTGGCAATTATCGGGTGATATTGCCGATATCGGCTATCCGTTTATCGATATTGACGGCGATGGCGTGTTCACCGTGTCGAAGCCCGAAGGCACAAGCGGCGTGGTCAATGTGGGCACAGTGTCGGAGCAAATGCTCTATGAAATCGGTGACCCGCAAGCCTATCTTCTGCCCGATGTCGCTTGCGATTTTGCACACGTAACGATTGAAGAGACCAGTGCCAATCAGGTGCGCGTGGCCAATGCCAAAGGCACAACCCCGCCCGACAGCTATAAAGTCTGCGCCACTTTTGCCGACGGCTTTCGCGCCGGCACGATGATGAGTTTTGTCGGTATTGATGCAGGGGCCAAAGCACGCCATTTTGCCGATGCCGCTTTTGCCCGCGCCCGCGCGGTTTTGCGCCAGCATAATTTGGCCGATTATGGTGAGACCAGTGTCGAAATTATCGGCGATGACAGCCAATTTGGAGATGCGGGGCAAAAACCGGCAAGCCGCGAAGTGGTGTTGAAAATCGCCGCCAAACATGAAACACAGGCCGGTTGCGGCGTGTTGTTGAAAGAGATCAGCGGCTTGGGTTTGGCCACGCCGGCCGGACTTTCGATATTCGCCGGTTCGCGCGCCAAGCCGTCGCCTGTCGTACGCTTGTTTTCGTTCCTGTTGCCGAAAGGCGAGGTGGAGATTGATATTGATGTCGATGGCGCGGTCAGCCGCTTTGAAGAAGCGGGCAATGTGACGGGCGAAGCACCGATTGCCGTTGCTGCGCCTGATGCGCCGCAAGAGGCGGGCATGGTTGAAGTGCCGCTTATTAAATTGGCTTGGGGGCGTTCGGGCGATAAGGGCAATAAAGCCAATATCGGCATTATCGCGCGCCATGCCGCCTATCTGCCCTATATTTGGGCGGCGCTGGATGAGGACGCCATTCGCCATCGTTTCGGTCATTTTATGGCTGAAGGCAGCGATTTGCAGCGTTTCTACCTGCCTGGCAGCAACGCCATGAATATATTGATTGATGAGGCATTGGGCGGCGGCGGTGTCGCCTCTTTGCGCAATGACCCGCAGGGCAAGGCTTATGCCCAAATCCTGCTCGACCATAAGATTTCCATTCCTGAAAAATTAGCGGAGGCTCTGTAATGCCTGTGTTTGAATCGAAACTGGACACAAAATCCGATGCTTTTGCCAAAAATCGTGACGACCAGCTTGAGAAAATAGCGCATTTGCGAATGTTGGAAGCGCGTGCTGAAGCGGCCTCTGAAAAACGCCGCCCGCGTTTTGAAGAGCGCGGTCAGTTGACCCCGCGCGATCGGCTGGCGCAATTGCTTGACCCGGGCATGCCCTATTTGCCGCTTTACAATATGGCCAGCTATTGTGTTGACGACCCTGACCGCGAAACCTCCATCCCCGGCGGCTCCGTGCTGGCCGGTATTGGCTATGTCAGCGGTGTGCGCTGCATGGTTTGTGTCGATGATAGCGGTATCAATGCCGGTGCGGCGACCGAAATGGGCTTTCGCAAAAATGTTGAAGCCATGCGTATGGCGATGGCCAATAAGCTGCCTTTTATTCATCTGGTGGAAAGCGCCGGTGCCAATTTGATGAAATATAAAGTCGAGCTGTGGGCGCATGGCGGCAAAGTGTTTGCCTCACTGGCGCATTTGAGCGCGGCGGGGCTGCCGACCATGACAGTGCTGCATGGGCCATCCACCGCAGGCGGCGCTTATATGCCTGGCATGTCGGATTATAATGTCGGCGTCAAACATAATGGCATGGCGGC
>RFZE01000115.1 GCA_009920875.1 Alphaproteobacteria bacterium
AAAATCATCATCATGACCGATGCCGATGTCGATGGCGCGCATATTGCCGCCCTGCTCGTCACCTTTTTTCACGAGCAAATGCCCGACCTTATCCGTCAGGGCCATCTTTACATCGCCGTGCCGCCGCTTTATCGCCTCGCGCAAGGCGCCAAGACCTTTTACGCGCGCGATGATGAACACCGCGAGGAATTGCTGAAAACCGAGTTTCGCGCCAATGCGAAAGTCGATGTCAGCCGCTTTAAGGGCTTGGGGGAAATGCTACCCGCGCAATTGAAAGAAACCACCATGATGCCCGGCTCGCGCACGCTGCTGCAGGTTGAAATTCCGGAAGAAGAAAGCAAAGCCACCGCCAAAACGGTGAAAGATTTAATGGGCAATAAGCCTGAGCTGCGCTTCAAATTCATTCAAGAAAACGCTGCCTTTGCCGGCGAGGATATGCTGGATATTTAGACGGGCTTTACATTCCGGCAAAAACATCTATCTTCCGCGCCATGAAGACAGGTCAGGCCGTGGTGGCCTGATGTCAGGTCAGCATTCAATAAATGTGGCCTGAGCGCGTGACCAAGACGCAGCTTCGCGTTTCGCCTTCCGCATTTCACCGGAAATGCCGCATGCGAAACGCCCAACACGGAAAGACGCTATGACGTTTGATGATCTCGGGCTGGCCCCCGAAATAATGAAGGCCATTAATGATGTCGGCTATACGGAGCCGACCCCCATTCAGGCCGAGGCCATTCCTGAAGTGATTGCCAATCATGACGTGCTGGGCATTGCCCAGACCGGCACCGGCAAAACGGCAAGCTTTACCCTGCCGATGATTCACCGCTTGATGAAAGGCCGCGCCAAAGCGCGTATGCCGCGCACACTGATTTTGGAGCCGACGCGCGAGCTGGCCGCCCAAGTGGCGGAGAACTTCGACCTTTACGGCAAATATACCAAGCTGACCAAAGCGCTGCTGATTGGCGGCGTGAGCTTTAAGGACCAAGAGCAAGCGATTATGCGCGGCGCCGATGTGCTGATTGCCACGCCCGGGCGTTTGCTCGACCATGTCGAGCGCGGCGGCGTGCTGCTGCGCGGCGTGGAAGTGCTGGTGATTGATGAAGCCGACCGCATGCTCGATATGGGCTTCATTCCCGATATTGAGAAGATTGTCGGCATGATACCCTTCACCCGCCAGACGCTGTTTTTCTCGGCCACCATGCCGCCGGAAATCACCCGCCTGTCAGAGCAGTTTCTCTCGGCCCCGAAACGTATTGAAGTGGCGCGCCCCTCTTCAACCAATGACAATGTTTCGCAAAAGCTGATTGAAGTCGCACCGATGAAAAAGCGCGAAGCGCTGCGCGATTTGTTTGAAAAGGAAGATGTCACAAACGGCATTATTTTCTGCAACAGAAAGCGCGATATTGGCGAATTGCTGAAAAGCCTGCACCGCCATGACTATAAAGCCGTGTCGCTGCATGGTGATATGGACCAGCATATGCGGCTGCGTATGCTCGACCAGTTCAAATCCGGCGAAGCAACCTATCTGATTGCCTCAGATGTGGCGGCGCGCGGGTTGGATATTCCCGAAGTCAGCCATGTGTTTAATTTCGATGTGCCGACCCATGCCGAAGATTATGTTCACCGCATTGGACGTACCGGCCGCGCCGGTCGCACCGGCTCGGCTTTTACGCTGGCGACCCGCAATGACGCGAAATATGTCGATGCAATCGAGCAATTGATTGAACGCACGATTGACCGCGAGGCTTTCGGCCCTGCCGATGCTGAGGGCGACAACGACAAGCCGCGCAAAAGCAATCGCCGCAATAATAAAAGCGGCGAGCGCAAAGGGCGCGACGGTAAAGAAGGCAAAAGCGAGCAAAGCGCGAAGTCAGGCGGCGGCAAGCGGCGCGGCCTGTTGGGCCGCAATCGGCGCGGTGGTAAAGCGGACAGTAATAACAAGCCGCAAGAAGCAAAATCAGAGCAGCCGCAACAGCCAAAACAGGCTAAGCCGCAGAATAAATCGGGCGGCAAGAAAAGCGGCGATGCTTTTGAAGGCAATATGCCCGACTTTTTGAAATAGGCTTTTTAAGGCTAACGCCGTTGGTCGAAACGGCGGCCAATCATGGCGGCGGCGATATTGGTTTTTTGAATATCAATCGCCCCACCGGCAATACCCCAACCCCATGCGTCGCGCATGCGCCGCTCCATTGGATAATCTTTCGAATAGCCATAGCCGCCCATTAACTGCACGGCAGCGCCCGTTACTTCGCGGCACATTTCATTGGAGAAGCATTTGCCGACAGAGGAGTCGATAACGCTGGGTAGCCCGTCTTCGGCATTCACGGCTGCGCGATGAATCAGCAGCCGCGCCGCTTCCACCTTCATCTGCATTTCCGCCAGCTTGATTTGCACCCCTTGAAAATCGACCAGCTCTTTGCCGAATTGTTTGCGCTCTTGCACATATGCCAGCACATCTTCCAGCGCACCCGAGGCTTGCCCCAAAGCCATTGTCGCATTGCCGCAGCGCTCAAGATCAAAGGCTTCCATCAATTTGCGAAAACCACCGGCAGGCACAACCACATTGTCTTCCGGCACGGTGACATTATCGAGAAAAATATCGGCTGACGGCACGCCGCGAAAGCCCATCAGTTCTTCTTGTTTGCCGAAGCTCAAACCGGGGGTGTCTTTATGGACAAAAACCGCGCCAATGCCCTTTGCGCCGGGGTCATCTGAGAGGCGGCAATAAACCAGATAGCCGTCCGAGTGGCCGCCGCCCGAGCACCAACGCTTTTGCCCGTTCAGCGTCACCTTGCCGTCTTTAATCTCGCCTCTGGTCGTCAAATCCGTCAGCGCGCTGCCCGCTTGCGGCTCTGACATGGAGACCGCCAACACCATTTCGCCCTTGCACACTTGCGGCACGATTTCTTGCTTCAAATTGTCAGAGGCAAAATGCACCAGCGCATGCACCGGCCCGACATTGGCTTCGAAAAGCGGAAAAGCCGAGGCTGAGGAAATTTTGGCAAACTCTTCCAGCACCAATAGCGCTTCCAAATTGCCAAGCCCCAAGCCGCCGAGTTTTTCAGGGATGTTAATGCCGAGAAACCCCATTTCACCGAGTTTTTTCAGCATATCGGGCTTCACCGGATGACCGGTTTCCTCACAATAAGCCGCCACATCAGGCATTTCGGCGCGGGCAAATTTGCGCGCCGCATCGCGCAATTCGCGCTGTGCATCTGTCAGTTGAAAATCCATTATAAAACTCCCTGAGAGCGAACTATAGGAAGCCCATCGCTGCGCGTCCAGCGGGTGATTGCGCGACAATCAAGACGCTTGATTTAGCCGCCTTTTCGCGACAAGCTATCGTCCGAAATGAACTTTGGGAGAGTAACATGACTGACGCATATATTATTGATGCCTGCCGCACACCGCGCGGCATCGGCAAGCCGGGCAAAGGCGCTTTGAGCGAAATTCACCCGCAACAATTGGGCGCAACCGTGCTGAAAGCACTGGCCGAACGCAATAAAATCAACACGGCGGAAGTCGATGACATTATTTGGGGCACCAGCGCCCAGCGCGGCACGCAGGGCGGCGATTTGGGTCGCATGGCAGCGCTTGATGCCGGTTATGATGTGCGCTCCAGCGCCATGACGCTTGACCGCTTTTGCGGCTCGGGCATTACCTCGGTTAATATTGCCGCGACCAATATCATGTCGGGCATGGAAGATATGACGATTGCAGGCGGCACCGAAATGATGTCGCGCTTCGGCACCGATGCGAAATCGGATTCGCCTTTCCTCGATAGCGGCAATAAGCGCTTGCGTGAAGTGCACCCGCAACCGCATCAGGGCGTATGCGCCGATGCCATCGCCACGCTTGAAGGCATTGACCGCGAAGCGGTTGACGCGCTGGCCTATGTCAGCCAACAAAATGCCAAACGCGCCATTGAAGAAGGCCGTTTCGACAAGTCACTGGTTGCCGTGCATAAGGAAGACGGGTCATTGGCACTGGACAAGGAAGAGTTTCCACGTCCGCAAACCACGCCGGAAAGCCTTGCCGAATTGGAGCCAAGCTTTGCCAAGCTGGCTGATATTCCGCTTGATGAAGACGGCACAACCTTCCGCAAGCTGGTCAATCAGGCTTATCCGGATTTGGAGATTAATCACGTCCACCATGCCGGTAATTCTTCCGGCGTTGTCGATGGCGCAGCCGCTTTGCTGCTGGCCTCAGAAGATTATGCCAAAGCCAATGGCTTGAAAGCGCGCGCCAAAGTGAAAGCCATCGCCAATATGGGTGACAGCCCGACCTTGATGCTGAACGCGCCGGTTCCGGCGGCCAAAAAGGTTCTCGAAAAAGCCGGTCTGACGGTTGCCGATATTGACCTGTTTGAAGTCAATGAGGCGTTCTCTGTCGTCACTGAGAAGTTCATTCGCGACCTCAACATTGACCGCGAGCTTATCAACGTCAATGGCGGCGCAATGGCGCTCGGCCACCCGATTGGCGCGACGGGTTCTATTCTTGTCGGCACCATGCTCGATGAGTTGGAACGCCAAGACAAGCAATTCGGTCTGGTTACCATGTGCGCCGCAGGTGGCATGGCTCCGGCCATTATCATCGAACGCGTCTAAGCACATTTCGATTGCAAGTTTTAGGGCGGTGCGTTTGCGCCGCCCTTTTTCTTGACCGCCAAGCTATTTTTCAGCAACATTGGCACAAATTGACGGAGGTCGCCCATGCGCGCGC
>RFZE01000116.1 GCA_009920875.1 Alphaproteobacteria bacterium
GCGATATCTGTTGATAATGGTGTTTCCAAGCCAGGTATGTTGCTAAATATTTGGAATGCTCCAGATGCTGAGTACACAAAGTTTGATGCTGCTGGTGCTGGTATAAGCGCCTTCAAAGCCGTGACTGGTCACCAAAGCGGTGGTGGCGCGACCCCAACCCGCGCCGCCGCCTTCAGAATTGGTGATGCCGTCCACGGCGCGCGCCGCGTCTTCGCACGCCACCGCCATAGAGAGCAATTTATCGGTATCGGGTTCATAAGCATCGGCAATATCGAGCGCGGGAATTTCCGAACTCAATCGGTCTTCCGGTGCAAAGCCACAATAGCGGTCTTCAGGCGTTGCTTGCGCCATATCAACGGCGCGTTGGGCAAGCTGCTTCAGTGCTTCTTCATCAACCGCCGAGGCGGAGACAAAGGCTTGTTTTTGCCCGATCATGGCGCGCAAGCCGATATCGCGGCTTTCGGCGCGTTCCGTATCCTCCAATTGCCCCATGCGGCATGAGACAGAGAGCGAGGCGCTGTCAGAGACCAACACATCGGCAGCGTCAGCGCCGGCGGCTTTCGTCAACTCGATCAGTTTGTGAGCCAAAGCAATATTGGCGGCTTCATTGGCGGCAAGAGACATTTAACATCCTATGAGACTATGCGGTTTCGGAGAAACCTTCAGAAAAATTGCCCTTCAGGCGATTGCGACCGTCATGGACAATCTCGCCCGGTCGGTCTTCATCATCAGGGCGCGATGTGGCGCGGCGCAGCACGTCAATATAACTGGGTGCCGTTTCCATGCGGTCGCCATAGCCGTCGGCCAAAAGGGTTTTATGCATGAGCGGCAAATGCCAGCACGGCACATGCATCAGCAAATGATGTTCGACATGATAATTGACCCAATAGGGCGCAATCAGAAGCCGCGACAGAAAATTGGTTTTGGTAGTGCGCGCATTGCGGAACGGGTCATTATTGTCGGGCACAATGGCGTGCTCAGCGATATTTCTGAGCCGCGTGATCGCCATATGATAAGTTAGGAAAGGCAGAAGCCAGAACATCAAATAATAGCTCCAATGAAACAGCGCGCCGCACGCTGCCAAAATCACCATATGGGTGACAAATGCGCCGCCGAGTTTTGACCAAAAATGCCGAAGCCGTCCCATAAATCCCAATTCTCTCGGCCCGAACGCATTGAGAATTTGCGCCTTTCTTTGCTGATAGCCGGTCTGCCCGCTCAGATCGCGCCATAATTTGCGGCGCAGGCTTTTGCGGGTGATGGGAAACGGTTTCGACAAAATCAAATCAGGGTCGTCATCTTGCTGGGTGCGCGTATGATGCTGCAAATGATAACGCCGATAGGCGTCCGTGCGCGCCATCATCGGATAACCGCACAGCCAATCCGATAGCCAATTATTCCAATTTGTTGTGCGGAATAGCGCATTATGCGCCGCATCATGCATCAGCACGGCGAGACCCAATTGCCGCGCCCCTATAATCATCACGGCAAGGATAAAGGTCAGCGGACTGGGGAAAAGATAAAACAGCGCCATCGCCGCGAAAATCATGCCCCATGCATGGGTAATCAATGCCAGCCCGACCAGATTGGAACGGCGTTGCAGTTTTTTCAAAATCTTCGGTGCCACCAAATCGCTGGCCCTCAAGCGCAATGTTTTTCTTTCGCTCATCTCTCTAATATAGGATCAAAATCAAAAAATACCTAGAATGAAGGCAAGGCCGATAATCAGCCCCGTATTGCGGTTGGCGCGGAAGATTTGCAGGCAGGTTTCGCTATTATCAATATCAAGGCGCGAGACCTGCATCAGCAAATGCCAAGCGATAATCGGCAGCGCCGTCCAAAACAAAATACCGATTTGGTCGACATAGGCCGCGCCCGCCAAACACATAAGCGATGCCGCATAAAACAAAGCGAGCATCGGCTTGGTGCGCGTGCCGAAAAGGAGCGCCGTGCTCTTAATGCCGATAAGCGCGTCATCTTCTTTATCTTGATGCGCATAAACCGTGTCATAGCCAAGTGTCCAAAAGAAACCCGCCGCATAAAGCAGCATGGCTTGCGGCGGCGCATTATCGCCAATGGCGGCATAGCCCATCAGCGCGCCCCAATTAAAGGTCAGGCCAAGCCAAGCTTGCGGCCAATAGGTGAAGCGCTTCATAAACGGATAGGCCGCGACCAAGCCGAGAGCGGCGAGACCGAGCGCAAACATGAATAGCGATTGAAAAGACAAGAGCACCAACAGGCCGATAAAAAGCTGGGCGACGAAAAAGCCCCATGCGCCGGTCAGGCTGACGCGCCCTGACGGCAAGGGTCGCAAAGCGGTGCGCGCCACTTGCGCGTCCAAATCGCGGTCGATAATGTCATTGTAAGTGCAGCCGGCACCGCGCATGGCCAAAGAACCGATGGCAAAGGCGACGATATCGGTTAAAGGCGGCCAAACATTATTGACCGCACCGGCCAAAAACAGCCCCCAAAAACACGGCCAAAACAAAAGCCATGCGCCAATCGGCCGATCATAACGTGCCAATTGGGCATAGGCTTGCGTACGCGGCGACAGGCGCGACAGCAGCCAGCTTGTCTCGCTATCGGCAGGAATTGAGCGCGGGTCGGGTGTCTGGGTCATCAAGTTTTATTGGCCAATCCGTTCATTTATGGCACAAGCATTCAAACGGGCAAATTACGGAGTTTTCATGCCACGCAGTGCGCCACCCGTCCAGAAGATAAGTCAGCGACTTCATGTCACGCAAGATTTGGCGGCCCGGCAGCAGCTCATTTTGTCCGACAAACAAGCGCATTATCTGCGCAAAGTGTTGCGCCTTGAGGCGGGGGCGCAGCTTTTGTTTTTCAATGGCCGCGACGGAGAATGGCGGGGACAAATTTGCGATATCGGCAAAAAACAGGTGAGCATTGAACTGATTGAGCAGACCCGCACACAAGATGCGGACAGCGATATTTGGTTGCTGGTTGCGCCGGTGAAAAAAGACCGGCTCGATTATTTGGCGCAAAAAGCAACCGAAATGGGGGTCGGCAGATTACTGCCGGTGATGACCGCCCGCACGCAAGGCGGCAAAACAGTGAAGCTCGATAAATTGCAAGCCAATGCGATTGAGGCGGCCGAGCAATGCGAAATCCTTACCGTGCCGGAAATATCCGAAGTGACAAATCTGGCCGATATTCTGGCCGATTGGCCGCAAGACCGAACCCTCATTTTTTGCGATGAAGAAGCAGAAGCGGGGCAAGGATTGGCCGCGCTGGACACGCTTAAGGGCAAGAAATTGGCCTTGCTCATCGGGCCGGAAGGCGGCTTTGATGCAGCTGAACGCGCCATGCTCAATGCCCGCGCCGACACCCATGCCCTCTCGCTGGGCCCGCGCATTTTGCGCACCGATACGGCGGTGGTGGCGGCGCTGGCGCTCATTCAAACACGCCTTGGTGACTGGCAGAAATAAAGACCAAATCACGCGCCAACTTGTGCTTGGCCGCAAACGACCCTACATAAGCATGAATACTATGCCGCCAAAGCCATCATGCGATTGCGCGCGCAGGAGAACATCGATGTCCGACGCGGCCCAACCCGTGCTTGAAAATATTACCCAGTTAAAAGACTGGATGGTCGCCGGTTGCAAGCCGCGCGAAGATTGGCGCATCGGCACGGAGCATGAAAAATTCGGCTATCGCAAATCAGATTTCTCACCGCTGCCCTATGACGGGCCTGATGGCATTAAGGCCATGCTGGAAGGGCTGATGGCCTATGGCTGGGACGGAAAATATGAGGGCGACACGCTGGTCGGGCTCTCGCGTCCGGTAGAAGCAGGCGGCGGCTCGGTGACATTGGAACCGGCCGGTCAATTGGAATTATCCGGCGCGCCATTGGAAAATATTCACCAAACCTGCGCCGAAATTTCGGCCCATATGAAGCAAGTGCATGAAGTGGCCGAACGTCTGGGGCAGGGCTATTTCGGCGTCGGTTATACGCCGTTTTGGAATTTTGACACCGCGCCGCGAATGCCGAAAGGGCGCTATCGTTTGATGACCGATTATATGCCCAAACAAGGCGGACGCGGCACGGAGATGATGTATTTGACCGCCACCGTGCAGGTCAATCTCGATTTTGCCTCGGAAGCCGATATGGTCGAAAAGCTACGCATTGCGCTGGCCTTGCAACCTTTGGCGACGGCGCTGTTTGCCAATTCGCCCTTTATTGACGGCAAGCCGACCGGTAATATGTCGGAGCGCTCTCTCGTGTGGACCGATACCGACCCGAAACGCACCGGCATGCTGCCTTTTGCTTTTGAAGACGGTTTCGGCTTTGAGCAATATGTCGATTATGCGCTTGATGTGCCGATGTATTTTGTCGTGCGCGATGGGGAATTTATCAACGCTTTAGGTATGAATTTCCGCGATTTCCTCAAAGGCGAATTGCCGGCTTTGCCGGGTGAAAAACCGACGGCTGAGGATTGGGAAAACCATCTGACCGTGTTGTTCCCCGAAGCGCGGGTCAAACGCTTTATTGAGATGCGCGGTGCCGATAGCGGGCCGTGGTCATCATTATGCGCGCTTCCGGCCTTTTGGGTCGGATTGCTTTATGATGCCGAAACCCAGAGTAAGCTGGTTGATTATATC
>RFZE01000117.1 GCA_009920875.1 Alphaproteobacteria bacterium
TTGGAATTGCCGAGCACCGGTTGGTTGCGTCGCTATCGTGTGCGGGCTTTCGGCAAGGCCGATGAGGCGCGCTTGAAAGCTTTGAAAAAAGGTATTGAGATTGACGGCGTGAATTATCGCTCGATTGACGCGTCGCTGGAGCGCGTGCAGGGCGGTAATGTTTGGCTGACCATGGCCTTGCGCGAGGGCAAAAACCGCGAGATTAAAAAAGTGCTGGAAGCGCTCGACCTTAAGGTAAATCGGCTTATTCGCCTCAGCTTCGGGCCGTTTCAATTGGGCCAGCTGGAGAGCGGCAAAGTTGAAGAAGTGCCGCGCCGCGTGTTGCGCCAGCAGCTTGGCAAAAACTGGCAGGCTATTGTCGACGGCACAATTCCCAAAGACGGTGATGCAAAAGGCGCTAAGCCGAAGCGCAAAAAAGACCATGCGTCTGATAAGCGGTAAATGGGGCGGCACAAGGCTTGGCGCGCCGAAAGGACGCGGCACACGGCCGAGCAGTGATCGCAATCGCGAAGCGCTGTTTTCCATGCTGGCGGCACGGCTCGATTTTGACGGCTTACATGTGCTGGACGGTTTTGCCGGTTCCGGCGCTTTGGGTTTGGAGGCGTTGTCGCGCGGCGCGGCGCATTGCGTTTTTGTTGAGAATGACCATGCTGCTTGCGCTGCCATTAAAGCCAATATCGCCGCTTGCGGCGCGCAAGATGATGGCGTTTTGATGCGCCATGATATGCGTAAAGCGCGTTTCGACGATGCCCAATTTGATTTGGTCTTCCTCGACCCGCCCTATGGCAAGGGCCTGGCCGAGGCGGTACTGCCTGCTTTGCGTCCCCATTTGGCGCAAAACGCCCTTATCGTAATTGAAGAAGCCAAGCGCACCGCATTTGAGGTGCCGGACGGGTTTGTTGAAAGCGACAGGCGCGTCAAAGGGGACAGCATATTCATCTTTTTGCGCGCGCTATAAAATTGTATAATGAAGCCGAAGAACAATAAGCAGGAGCGACATCCATTGCGCTAACGGTTTCCATAATCATCTCCAAACAACCTCCATGCTTGGTCACTAACTGCTTGTTCGCTTTCGGGTCAAGATTCTTATTTTCAATAAGTTAGATCAAAAGCAGATAACTTAAATCGCCTAGCCTTGCGCCCCTGCCCGTAGCGCATATTCCCAGCCCATATCAGATAGCGGTTTGACGCGGTCTTCCATGGCGGCGGCGTGGGCGTTGGACGCCGTGCCGTCGCGCACGCGCCCGACAATACCCTGCAAAATACCGGCCAGACGGAACATATTATAGGCAATATAGAAATCGAGATTATCAATGCCGTCGCGCCCCGTCGCTTCGCAATAAAGACGGGTATATTCTGCCGCATCGGGAATGTTGAGCGCATCAAAATCACAGCCCAGCAGCGTATTGGTGCTGCCCGCATCGTTCGGCATATACCATTGCATCAAATGATAGGTGAAATCGCCTAGAGGATGACCCAGCGTTGACAATTCCCAATCCAGCACGGCGGTCACTTCCGGCTTGTCTTTATGCAGCACCATATTATCGAGGCGGTAATCGCCATGCACAATGGACACTTCATCATTGCCCGGAATATTGCCGGGCAGCCAGTCAATCAGCTTGTTCATGCTGGTAATTTCTTGCGTTTCGGAAAGCTGATATTGCTTGGTCCAGCGCGAAATTTGCCGCTCGAAATATTCGCCTTCCTTGCCGAAATCACCCAGCCCGATGGCTTTATAATCGGCATTGTGCAGAGCCGCCAAAGTGCCGATTTTGGCTTCAAAAATCGGTCGGCGACCTTCCTTCGGTAAATCGGGCAATTGCGGGTCCCATAAAATGCGACCGTCAACCATATCCATAATATAAAACATGGTGCCGACAATGCTTTCATCTTCGCACAAGCAATATGTGCGCGGCACCGGAAAGTTAATCGTGCCAAGCGCGGTAATCACCTTATATTCGCGGTCCACCGCATGCGCCGATGGCAAGAGCTTGCCCGGCGGCTTTCTGCGCATGACATATTTTTTGTTGGGTGTAACCAATTGATAAGTCGGGTTGGATTGCCCGCCCTTAAATTGGCGCACTTCTAACGGCCCTTCAAAACCCTCAACATGGGCGGCCATATAATCTTCCAGATTTTGTTCGTTGAATTTATGCGTATCGGCAACGTCTTTCGTGCCGCCAAATTTTTCGACGCCTTCGTCTTTCATCAATATCTCCCTCAGCGCTGTTCGCGCGCAATCTCCCGATAACCGATATCGTGGCGGCAAAAGCCTTGCGGCCAGTCAATCGCATTGACGCCAGCATAAGCGCTTGCTTGCGCTTGCGCCACTGTTTTGCCGCGCGCCGTGACGTTCAATACGCGCCCACCGGTAGCGGTAATCGTGCCGTCTTCAGCGCGCGCCGTGCCGGCATGAAAGACCATGGTCTCGGCGTCTACCTTGTCGAGGCCGTTAATTACCGTGCCTTTATCATAGCTGCCCGGATAGCCCTGAGCCGCCATCACCACAGTCATTGCCGCATCATCATGCCAGTCGAGCGTCATATTGGCGACCGAGCCGGTGGCGGCGGCTTCCAGCGCCGGCACAATATCGGATTTTAAGCGCAGCATCAGAACTTGGCATTCAGGGTCGCCAAAGCGCGCATTATATTCGACCAGCTTCGGACCTTCCGGCGTCAGCATCAAACCGGCATAAAGTACGCCGCGATAAGGCGCGCCGCGCCGCGCCATTGCCGCCAAAGTCGGCTTGATGATTGTTTTCATGGTTTCATCAATCAGGGCCGGTGTCATGATGGAAGCCGGGGAATAAGCACCCATGCCGCCCGTATTGGGGCCGGTATCGCTGTCACCGACACGTTTATGGTCTTGCGCCGTGGCCATAGGCAGGGCGTTTTCACCGTCGCATAAAACAAAGAAGCTGGCTTCTTCGCCGGTCATAAATTCTTCGACCACCAATTCGGCGCCGGCCTCACCAAATACGCCGTCAAAAATATCTTCCACCGCATCGCGCGCCGTTTGCATATCCTCGGCAATAATCACCCCCTTACCGGCGGCCAGCCCGTCAGCCTTCACGACAATCGGGGCGCTTTGCGTGTCGAGATAAGCGAGCGCGTCGCAGGCATTGT
Source organism: Alphaproteobacteria bacterium (assembly GCA_009920875.1). GTDB lineage: Bacteria > Pseudomonadota > Alphaproteobacteria > RS24 > RS24 > UBA8337. The sequence continues at coordinate 3,126 of RFZE01000117.1, forward strand.
CGAAACGGCCATAGGCGGCGGTCGGAATATCGGCCTCGGAGCATAAATCTTTGGTGTAGCCTTTTGAGCCTTCCAATTGCGCGGCGATTTTGCCGGGCCCGAAAGCGGCGATATTTGCGCCGTTCAAATCATCGGCGAGACCGGCCACCAAAGGCGCTTCGGGGCCGATGACCACCAAATCAATCGCTTTGGCCCGGCAAAAGCTGATGACCGCCTCATGGTCGGCCATATCCAGCGCGACATTTTCGGCCAATGCCGCCATGCCGCCATTGCCCGGCGCGCAATATAATGTGCCGAGCAACGGACTTTGCGCGATTTTCCAAGCCAGCGCGTGTTCGCGCCCGCCCGACCCCAAAACCAGAATATTGCGTTTGTCACTCATATATTTGTCTCTTAAGCAAAGCGTGTCATGATGGATGAAATACATAACACGAGAATGGGAAAAAGCGGAAAAAAGGGTGAGCGCGCACGGCGATAATCTTGTGGAACTTACGGTTTCCGAACTGTCGGGCCAGGTCAAAAGGCTGGTCGAAGACAGTTTCGGGCGCGTCCGTGTGCGCGGCGAGTTGGGCCGCGTGTCGCGTCCCGCTTCCGGCCATGTTTATTTCGACGTGAAAGATGAAAAAGCCGTGTTGTCGGGCGTGATGTGGAAAGGGACGGCGCAAAAATTGACCATGCAGCCCGAACAGGGCTTGGAAGTCATCGTTACCGGCAAGCTGACGACTTTCGCCGGTCAGTCGCGCTATCAAATGGTCGTCGAGGCGATGGAACCGGCGGGTGAAGGCGCATTAATGGCGCTGCTCGAAGCGCGTAAAAAGCAGCTCGCTGCCGAAGGTCTGTTCGATGAAAGCCGCAAGCGCGCCTTGCCCTATCTGCCTGAAACCATTGGCGTGATTACCAGCCCGTCCGGTGCGGTTATTCGGGATATTTTGCACCGTCTGGCCGACCGCTTTCCGCGTCATGTCTTGGTGTGGCCGGTGCGCGTGCAGGGCGAGACATGCGCCGAAGAAGTGGCCAAAGCGATTGCCGGTTTTAATGCGCTGGCTGCTGACGGGCCGGTGGCGCGCCCCGATGTGCTGATTGTCGCGCGCGGCGGCGGCAGTCTGGAAGATTTATGGGGCTTTAATGAAGAAATTGTCGCGCGCACGGCGGCGCAATCGGACATTCCGCTTATTTCAGCCGTCGGCCATGAAACCGATACCACTTTGATTGATTATGCCGCTGACCGCCGCGCGCCAACCCCGACGGCGGCGGCGGAAATGGCAGTGCCGGTGAGCGCCGATTTGGCGGCGCAAATCAACGATATGGAGACGCGGCTATTGCGCGCGCAAACGCGGCGGCTGGAACAAACGCGCCAGCACCTTGAAGGCTTGGCGCGCGGTCTGCCCAAGCTTGAAGACATACTGGCTTTGCCGACGCAAAGACTGGATGCCGCGGCGCAAAGATTGGCCGGTGGCTTGCAAGCCAATATCACCAAGCAAGCGGCGCAGCTGGG
>RFZE01000118.1 GCA_009920875.1 Alphaproteobacteria bacterium
TGCTTCGCTCAGCACTTCGACCTTCACACCCAATTTGGTCAGCGCTTTGGTGCGTTTGGCAAATTCCGGCGGGGTCAAAATATTTGACGGCTCATTGACCAAATTGCGCGCGACAATTGTGCCGTCGGCAATCGCCTTCAATTCAGCGAAAGCTTTCTTGGCCGCAGTCGCCGCCTTTGTGGCAACGGTAAATTTCTTCGGGCCTGCGCTCGACTTGTTTTTCGTCTTATAAGTCTCGAATTTATAATCGCGCAAATAAGCACCGACAGCTGCGCGCGCGGCGATCTCGCCGTCCGCAACATTGCTGCCCAGCGGCTCGAGCAGAAAAGTCACATTGCCCTCGGCTTTCTCAACCGCCCCGAGCGCCGTGCCGCCCATTTTTTCGGCGTCAGCCGCACCCAATTTTTTGCCGTCGCCAACGCCCAACACCACAATGCGGTCGAGGTCCGTTTTGGCCGGCGCTAGCAGCGCGAACATGGAGGCAGGTTTACCAGTGAATTTTTTGATTTTAATGGCCTTGCTGATGGCGCCGCCAATCTTCTTATCCAACTGCTTGCCCAATGTTCCGAGCTTACCGCCATCGGTTGCGGTGATGATGAGCGAACCCTTTTCGGGAAGTTTATCTGTGGTCAAGGCGATAGACAGGGGCATATTTTTCTCCGTGCAGCAAAAATTTGAAGGTTTATTGTCGGTCACATTATGGTGTAAAAACTCATGCGTCCATACCCGTTTTAGGGTAAGACGAGGTCTAAGCGCCGCACCTTCAGTGTATAAATGGGAAAGACATGAAAACGACTCGTATTTTATCTATGGCCTTGGCTCTGTTTCTCGCCGCTGCACCCGGTTCCGCACGCGATATTGAAGGCATTGCCGCCGTCGTTAATGATCAAGTGATTTCCTTGTATGATGTCGACCAGCGTGTTGATTTGTTTTTTGCCACTTCAGGCATTGAAAAATCACCGGAAATGACCGAGCGCATGCGCGACCAGGTTTTGCGTTCTCTGGTCGATGAAAAATTACAAATGCAAGAAGCCACGCGGGTTGAAATCCAAATCGAAGAAACTGAAATTGAAGAACGCATGGAATTGCTGGCCAAGCAAGACAACCGCACTTTGGACGGCATTAAGGAATTTCTCGAAAGCAAATCCATTGAAGAAAATACGCTAAAAGCGCAAATCCGCGCGGAACTGGCTTGGAATCAATTTGTGCGCCGCAATTTCGGTGGGCGCATTAAAGTCGGCGACCCGGAAATTGAAGAGCAATATGAAAAGGCCGTAAAAGCCGTCAATCAGACACGCTATCTGGTCAGTGAGATATTGCTCAATCTAGATAATTTCTCCACTGAAGAACAAGTGCGCCAATTATCGGGTGAGATTGTCAGACAATTGCAGTCGGGCACTTCCTTTCCCGCTGTAGCACGGCAATTCTCAATTGCGCCAACGGCAGGCCAAGGCGGCCAGCTCGGATGGATTTCAGCCGACCAGCTAAACCCACGCCTGTCACAAGTCCTTCGACAAATGCAAGTCGGGCAAATTTCTTCACCCATTCCGACGACAGGCGGTGTCTATATTCTCGCTCTGGCCGACAAGCGTGCCGGCGGCAATGACCCATCCAAGAACCAATTCGATGTCCTGACGGTGGCCTTTCCCGATTCTGTGAAGCGTCAGCGCATTGATGAATATGTATCCGATTTCAAAACTTGTCGTCGCGCACAAGATAAAGCCAAAAAGCTGAAAGCAAGTGTCAAACGTAGCGGGTTGAAACAACTCCGCACCCTCCCCGGTGCCGTTGCCCTTGCTGTCGTTAATCTGGAAGCCGGCGAAGTTGCGCCGCCAAGTCAGCAAAATAATGTTACCAATGTTTATATTGTCTGCGACCGCAAAGATGATTTGGGCATTGAGATTTCCCGCGACCAAATCGCCGACAATATTTTCTCGCAACGCATATCCGTTATGGCGCGACGACATTTGCGCGACCTGCGCCGCGACGCAGTGGTCGAATATCGTTAGATGAGTCAACTCCATGCATGATGACGGCCTGCCACCGCTACGCGATGTCATCAACCGCCACGGCTTGCGCGCCGATAAAAAATTCGGGCAAAATTTTATTCTCGACCTCAATGTCACGCGGCGCATTGCGCGACATGCCGGTGATTTAACCGATTGTGATGTCGTCGAAATTGGCCCCGGCCCCGGCGGTCTGACACGCGGCCTTTTGATGGAAGGCGCGCGCAAAATTCATGTGATTGAAGCCGACAGTCGGTTTATTCCCGCCCTGCAAGAGATTGCTGAGACCTATCCCGACAAGATCAATGTTATTGAGGGCGATGCGCTGGCAATCAAACCTCAAGAGCTCAGCGAAGGCCCCTACCGTATTGTTTCCAACCTACCTTATAATATCGGCACGGCGCTGCTGACAAATTGGCTTGATGATGGCTGGCAGAACGGTGCGTGGCAGCCACAATTTTTATCAATGACATTGATGTTTCAAAAGGAAGTGGCGCAGCGCATCACCGCGCAGGCCAATGATAAGCATTATGGCCGCCTCGCCGTTTTGGCCAATTGGTTGTGTCATACCGAACTGGCTTTTGAGGTTGACCGGCAGGTTTTTGTGCCATCGCCCAAGGTTACTTCGGCTATAGCACATATTGAGCCGCGCAATCGCCCAATGGCAGAAGCGCAGCCGGACATATTGGCAAATTTGACCGCGGCCGCTTTTGGCCAAAGGCGGAAAATGTTGCGCGCCAGCCTGAAACAGATATGCTCTGACCCAATGGCGCTTTTGGCCGAAGCGGGGATTGACGAAACCGCCCGCGCTGAAGTGCTGACGATTGACGATTTTTGCAAGCTGGCACGGCTGCTGCCGAGCTACTGATTAGGGGGAATTATGAAAAGCCAAGCAATTACGGAATATGGTGCCGCGCTGGAGCCGGTTGAAAGCGAAACACCGCAGCCGAGCGGCAGCGAAGTGCTAGTCGAAATCAGCCATTGCGGCGTTTGTCACTCTGACGTGCATTTTCATGACGGTCATTTTGATATGGGCGGCGGCAATAAGCTTGATGTGCGCGGCGCGCGCCAAACCCCTTTCACCTTAGGACATGAGATTGAAGGCACTGTCATCGCCATTGGCGATGAAGTGAAGGACGTAAAAATCGGTGACCGCCGCGTCGTCTATCCGTGGATTGGCTGCGGCGATTGCAATGATTGCAATAATGGCCGCGAGAACTTGTGCAATGGTCGCGCGCTGGGCGTTAATCTCCCGGGCGGTTTTTCGACCCATTGTTTGGTGCCGCATGAGCGCTATTGCCTCGATGCGGGTGACATTGCACCGGGTCTGGCCAGCACTTATATGTGCTCGGGCATCACTGCCTATTCAGCATTGAAATATCTCAATACGGGTGACAAGGGTGAACCGGCTTTGATTGTCGGGCTTGGCGGTGTCGGCATGATGGCGCTGCAATTCGCGCTGGAAATGTTCGACGAAGCGCCGATTGTCGCCGACCTTGACGACAATAAGCTGCAAGCCGCAATGGGGGCCGGTGCCAAAGCCGCTTACAATCCGAAAACCGAAGGCGATTTGCAAAAGCTGATTGATGACACGAATGGCGGTGTCGCCGGTGCGGCTGACTTCGTCGGCGCTGAAGGCTCTTTGCAATTTGCCACCGGCGCATTGCGTCGCGGTGGTGAGGTTAAAATTGTCGGCCTGTTCGGCGGCGCTTTCAGCCAACCGATTCCTATGTTCCCGTTCCGCGCCATGTCCATTGGCGGTTCCATGACCGGCACATTGGAAGACACGATTGAAATGCTGGAAATTGTCAAAGCCGGTAAAATCAATCCCATTCCGGTCGAAACGCGCACCATGTCGGAAGCCAGCCGCACGCTCGATGATTTGCGCGAAGGCAATATCATCGGACGCGTCGTTCTCGAGAATTAGAGAATATGGCGCTACAGCGCCTCGCGCAGGGTTTTAACAAAATCTGACAGGCCGGTTTGGCGACCGCGCTTCAGCCGCTCTGACGTCAAAATGGCTTGCACTTGTGCCAAGCTGGCGGCCGCGTCTTCATTGACGATAATATAGTCATATTCAGGGTAATGGCTGATCTCATCAGATGCTTGCGCCATGCGCGAGGCAACCACATCAGCGCTGTCTTGCGCCCGACTGTTCAGGCGTTTTTCAAGCTCAGCCGCCGTCGGTGGCAAAATGAAGATTTTGACCAAATCATCGGCGGCGGCTTCTTGCAATTGCTGCGTGCCCTGCCAGTCAATATCGAACAATACATCACGGCCTGCCGCCAGCGCAGTTTCAACCGGCGCGCGCGGCGTGCCGTAATAATTATCGAACACTTTGGCGTGCTCAAGCAATTCGCCGCGATTCCGCATTTCACCAAAGGCCTGCGTATCGACAAAATGATAATCCTGCCCATCGGTCTCTCCGGGGCGCGGTTTACGCGTCGTTACGGAAACCGACATATTAATATTGCCGTCACTTTCCAAAAGCCCGCGCGCCAAAGTTGTTTTGCCCGCACCCGATGGTGAAGACAAAACCAACATTAAACCGCGTCGGTTAATGGCTGACGACATATGCAAACGC
>RFZE01000119.1 GCA_009920875.1 Alphaproteobacteria bacterium
GATGATAGAACTGGCCGATAATTTCGCCGCCCGCCATAATTTCAGGCGGCTCTGATTTCCATTCAGCACGCGCCACCATATCAAGCGGCGTCGCCAATAAAGCCAGAACAAAAAAACCACAAAAGGCCAATACGCTTTTCATATTTCAAGCCGTATCGGAATTCGTCGCACAGCGCAATGATGAGGCGCATATCTGCCGCAGGCTAGCTTGTCTGCACGCGCAATTTGCCCATATAGGCGGTTAAATCTTTTTTGACATCGGGGGCCAAAATATAAAGCCCGATAAGGTTGGGAATGGCCATGATGAAAATCATCGCATCAGCAAATTTCAGCACGGTGTCCAATTTGATGGACGCGCCAATGACGATGAACAGGCAAAAAATAAGGCCAAAGGTTTTTTCTTTGGCTTTGCTCTCACCGAATAAATAGGTCCAGCCTTTAATGCCGTAATAGGCCCACGCCAACATGGTCGAAAAAGCGAAAATCATCGCGACGAATGAAAGCGGAACGGGCGCCCAAGAAATATTTTCTTGAAAAGCCGCCGAGGTCAGCTCAATGCCCGACATGCCGCTTCCCATCAGCGCTTCGGTCGGCAAGGTGAGAACCAGCACCAAACCGGTCAATGTGCAAATCACCACCGTATCGATAAACGGCTCCAATAGAGCGACGAACCCTTCGCTTAGGGGCTCGTCGGTTTGCACGGCGGAATGGGCAATGGCGGCAGAACCGAGCCCTGCCTCATTGGAAAAGGCGGCGCGCTGAAAGCCCAAAATCATAATACCGATAAAGCCGCCTGAGACGCCTTGCATGGTGAAGGCTGATGTGAAAATCAAGGCAAAGGCAGCCGGAATGGCGGTCACATTCATTGCCAGCACCAGCAAAGCCAGCGCCACATAAATCACCACCATAAAGGGCACGAGGCGGACGGTGATATTGGCAATCGATTTAATGCCGCCGACAATAATCAGTCCGACCAGCACCGCCATGGCCAAGCCGACAAGCCAGCCAAAGCCGACCAAGGGGCTGGTGTCACCGCCCGAAACTTGCAGCAATTGCACATAGGCCTGATTGGATTGGAACATATTGCCCGCGCCGAGACAGCCAATAACAATGCTGACGGCGAAAAAACTGCCGAGATATTTACCGAGACGCGGCAGGCCTTTTTCGGCCAGACCGTCGCGCAAATAATACATCGGCCCGCCCGAGACGGTGCCGTCTTGATTGATAATGCGATATTTGACGCCCAATGTGCATTCGACGAATTTGGTCGTCATGCCGACCAGCCCGGCGACAATCAGCCAGAAGATTGCCCCCGGCCCACCCAATGAAACGGTGACCGCCACACCGGCCATATTGCCGACACCAATCGTGCCGGACATGGCGGCGGTCAGTGCCTGAAAATGGCTTATCTCGCCATCATGCTTGTCGTCATAAAGTGCCCCGCGCACCACTTTCACGGCATAGCCAAAGCCACGCAAATTGATGAAGCCGAGATAGAAGGTAAAAAAGAAAGCGGCGACAATCAGCCAGACAACAATCAGCGGCACTTGCGCACCGGCCAATGGCACGGAATAGAAGATAAACGCCGACAATATATCGGTGAGCGGCTGCATCAGCTGATTGATTTTTGCGTCTATGGATTGCGCGGTGGCCGGAAAAGGAAAAATCGAAAAAAGCGGAAGCAGAAATGTAAAAGTTCGGAACATAGTGAAAGTTTTTATGGATGAATTTGTACACTATTTAACTTTTTCTTTTTTACAAGCCCGGCTAATATTTAATATTTATTAACCTCCCGAAACAGGGCTCCAAAGTAACTTAAAGTCAGTAATTCATTAAATCACTAAAATATAGCTAACTACCAACATCTAGTTTAAGATTTTGATGTCATTTACAGGAGGGAATTATGACAGAATTTGAAATCTTTGCTCTTTCATCAATGAATAGTAGCTCTACAGGAGCATACCAAATCGCAATGGCGTTCTCTATTTGGGTCGCTTTCCGTGCCGCAAACCTTACAGGACAGCAATATGCTGATAATATCATTGCTAAAACAGCGGCAACCGTTTTTGGCTTAGCTACACTTTTCTATTTTAATATGACATACGCATTTTGGTCTTTTAACCAAGCTGCTACAAGCTATCGCCTAGCTGAACTTAAGGAATCTGGAGGTGACATTTCGTCTATGGCATCTGCCTTCGTTACCCAGACAGGCGCCACCACAACCCCACCAACGTTCTCGCTGGTTCCGGGTGACCCCATTATTATTGCCCTTGAACTTGCAATTTTAACAATGATTTTGTACCCGATTTGGGGACCGAAGAAATAAAATTGGATAAATTTGATGAAAAAGGGGGGCGAAAAGCTCCCCTTTTTTACGGTATCTATTAGGCAGGTCGCGGAGCGTCAAAATTGACGCCGGCTTTACTTAAGCGCTCAACCAAAGCCATCCCCAAGCCGCTGGCGCTGGTCAGCACGCCACCATAGGCGCTGCCGCCGGGCAATTTATCAACATCTTCAACCAAACATAGCGCACATTCTGAGACCAATTTGGAGGTCACTTTATAACCCGGGTCACCCTTGCCATGAATGGCCGAGACCAGCTTGTCGCCGGCTTCGGTTTCAAGGATAAACTTGCAATCAAACCAGCCATTATCGCGCTCTTCTTCCGACGGACCATCGCCCGGCTGTTTCAACAAAGGGCGCACCAATTTGCGCAAAGGGGTGAACAGCACCAAGCCCAATGTCGCCATGCCCATTAACCCTTTAAAGGCGAGCCAGCGCGTCGGGTGATAAGAATACTCCTGATAGACAAAATCAGCGCCATAGGGTTCTTGGCGCAAGCCCAGCAAAGCCGCCGAACGGCGGACCACCCGGGTATTGGCACCGGCCATGATAAAAGGGGCGGCAAAACCTTTGACTTCCGGTTTGGCGGCTATGGCGAAGCCGTCGCCGCTGGCTTTTTCCATTTCCGGCGTCACCGTGCCATCAGGGTTGAGCAGAAACGGGTTGGTCAAATCATCGCCCAAATCAAGCTCCGGCATTGAGAAAATGGTCTCCAAAGTGCCGCCCGAAGCGTCACCCTTATAGGAATGAAAGCTTTCGACGCGCTTAATCGGTGCCTCGGTTTTTTGAATGGCGAAGAAACTGCCGAGATCGGAAGGAATGGAGTCAAAACCGCAAGAGGGAATAATTCGCACGCCCTTGGCGGCGGCTTCGGCGTGATGTTTTTCAATCAGCCCTTTGACCCAAAAATTCTCGCCGGTAATGTCAACATAATGGCTGGCATTTTTAACGCAAGCCGCAACCAAATTTGAGCCATAGCGATGAAAAGGCCCGGCCGTGGACAGCACGACTTTTGTCCGCGCCGTCAGCGCTTCCAGCGCCGCCACATCGTCTGAATCGGCAATGATGATTTCGACATTGGCGCCTGTCTCCCGATTGACGGTAGCCAATTTATCGGCATTTCGACCGGCAATGGCCCATTTTACAGAGCTCTGCGAAGCCGCCAAATAGGCGGCGCATAAACGCCCGGTGAACCCGGTTGCGCCATAGACGATAATATCCAAATCTTTCATTTCCTGTTCCTTCTTTTTCAGCATTGCGCCCTATATCGGCCTTATGAAACCGTGTCAGGCGATTATTCGCAAGTGCCCCGCATCACACAGCGATTGATTTCCATTGGCAGCATTTTCGTGCACCCGGCCGGTTTGAGCCGCGCTTTTGAGGCGAAACGCTCAGCGCAATAATGCTGCGCCATATTTTCGGCAATGCGCCGCTCCTTATAGAGATATGAGACGGTGATATGATTTCCAGTCGCGGAAAAATGAAGCGCCTCATCGAGCGCGCCCGCATGAGATGGCGCAAAAGACGACAAAAACATAATGGCGCATGCGAAAAGCGCTTTGCCGCTTAATTTATCGCTTTGGCGGTCGGCACACATGGCATCTCCTTTTGATATATAATGGCGCGCGCCTTTAAGGCCGATAAGCCTTTTCTGACAAAAATGCATACAGATGATCAAAATTATGTTACTCAGCCTTCGTCTGTCCTTCGCAGTTTAGCCTTTTAGGTCAGCCCGTCAGCAGATTGATTTCTGCAGCCTAATTCATGCGACGCAAAAGAGGCTAAAATGAGGAAGAGAAAATGCTCACAGGAACTGTTAAATGGTTTAATGCCGATAAAGGCTATGGATTTATTGCCGTTGAAGGACAAGACGATGTCTTTGTTCACATTACGGCGGTGCAAGCCAGCGGCCTGACGCTCAAAGAAGATATGAAAATTTCTTTTGAAAAAGAGCAAGGCAATAACGGCAAATATTCTGCCGTTAATTTGACTGAAGCCGACTAATTGAAAGGGCGCATTTCGATGCGCCTTTTTTCATTTCGGAGCGCTGAATCGTAAGGGCCTCTTTATAGAAAATTTTACTATTTTCATAGTCGCCGATTTTGCGGTGGGCAAAGCCCAAATAATTGAAAACATCAGCATTATCAGGCTCTTCTTTTTTTGCCTTTTCTAGCTTTCCAATCGCGCGCTTATATTTTTCTTTTTTTATGAGTTTC
>RFZE01000120.1 GCA_009920875.1 Alphaproteobacteria bacterium
AGGCCGAGAATAATGATAATATAGCCCACCAAGCCGCCCTGATTGACACGCTCGAACAAGGTCGGCATTTGCAGGAACAGGTTCAAAATCGCACCACGCGACGGGTCAATCGGGGCGGCGACCAATTCGCCGCCATCGCCATCGAGCACGTCATCCGCCGCATCGCCAAAGCGCGATGGCGGTTGGCGGCCCAAATCGGCATAGCGATTGTCGCCGGCATAGCGCACAAATTGACCGTCAGCCAAAGCGGTGAACGGGCCGACACGAAGAATTTCCGTCTCGCGCACCGAGCCGTCAAGATTGACCACTTCGCCGGTAAATCTTTTGACCTGGCCTTGCGCCGTCATTTCCTGTTGCAGGGCAAACCAGAGATATTCCAACTGCTCCATTTCCGGCAGACCTTTGGTTTTGGCCAGCTTGGCCAATGGCGCGGCGCGCCCTTTAATCTCGCCGGAGATAAAGCTCTCTTCAATTTGACCGCGCGTCTCACCGGCCACTTGTCGGACAATGCCAAACAATTCGCCGTAAACGCCGAGGCGCTCATTCAAAAGCCCTTCCAATTCGGCCAGCTTGACCTCATTATCGGCAAAGGTTTTTTCAAGCCGCTCGGAGCGCGCTTCTTCGCGTTTAATGGCATTTTGCGTGCGTGTCAGCAGGGTTTTTTGCTGATTGCGATTCTTGCGGAACTCTGCTTCGCGGGCAGCAAATTCGCTATTATCGCGCACCCGACCTTGCCGCACTTGCTCAAGCAATTGCTGCAAGGTCACGGCATCATCAGCAGCCGGTTTGGCGTCTTGGGCGATCGCGTGACCCGATAGGGGCAAGGCCAAAATGGCCAGTGTCATGAAGGCGGTAGTGAAAAGTCGCATCATAATAAACCCCTATTGTCCGACCGTGACCGGCACGACCAACAGGTCGGGCGCGGCTTGTTGTTTGGCGATGCGCAAAGCGCTGCGCAATTCACTGTCGAAATCTCCGTCAAGGTCGACAAATTGGCCCTGTGCTTGATTCCAAGCGCCGCTTTCTTCGCCATCGAGCGTTTGATAAACCAGCGCCACGCGACCGACACGCAAAAACGACACAGTGCGGGTTTCGCCATTTATGTCCATTTCGCCGTCATAGGCTTCAATGGTGCGGCCATATTCGTTTTCAATTTCATAGGCTTCGAGAATTTTGCGATATTTCTCGGCAGGATTGGCATCTGAGCGGTCCATCAGGGCGCGCAGATTAGCGACGCGGGCGCGCCGCTCATCAGCCAAAAACGGCACATCCAATTTGACGAATTGCTCAAGCGCATCAATCATACGGAACATGAGCGGCATGATGGTGCGGTCAACATTGGTGACATCATCAATTTGCTTGCGCACGGACACCATTTCTTTTTTCTGCCCGTCAATCAGCTTTTCCAACTGCGCATTATATTCGCGCAAAGCCGCCAATTGCTTCAACGCAGCGCGATAATCGCGCGTCAGTTGATCGGTTTCATCGTCAAGATTATTGATGCGGGTTTGCGACGCCGCGCCATCTGCCGTCGCCGCTTGCGCCACATCGACCACTTGTTTCAAATCTTGAGCATTGCTTGATGCCAAAGATAGCGGCACGGCCAATAAAGCCAGCGCCCAAAAATTCTTCTTCATTATTCCCTCACCTATATGCCTAAGCGTTAGAAAATTAGCGTATGACCGACTCACAATGACTTGAAGTCCATATGAGGCTGGAGACTAAAACTATGGCTGGCCTAAAACAAGGCGTATAATGCGCAAAACATGACAACGTTGTCAATTTATGCTGGCTTATTATCCTGTTTGAAGAAACAGGTTCAAACAGCAATAAGACCGTCAATCATGCGGGTCATTTATCCGATGGTTCCATTTGGCCCTTGAAAAATAATGACAGCTTGCCGAAATTCTTGTGCCGCTGAGCCTCGACAAAATACCGAGCAAAGCTCGACACCATGCACCGTCAGGGTCGCTAAGCGTTTAATTTCACCGCTTCTTGAATATCGTGACCATATGAGTTTTCAGTAAGTGCCGCGCTGATTTGGGCGTCGAGCGGAACAAACTGACTGACCGGAAGAGAACCATCGCTCTCACTGCCTAATTCCTCTCCGTTTTGAGAGGGTGTCGCCGCCGCAGGGTCTTCTGAAACCGGTTCATCATCGGCACCGTTGAGCCGCATTTCTTCCAAATCAACTTCGAGGTCCATGGTGCGTTGCGCGCCACCATCCAGCGCCACCAAGGTCAGTTCAATCGTTGCAATATCTGTCGGCGCCTCAATCGTCAATTCACCGGTCTGCACATTGACCTTGACCCAATCAGGTGCCGCGCTGCCGTCTTTTTGACGCACTTCATAGCGAGTTTGGTCGGCGCGCGCATCATCGGTAATTTCCACCTTCACAGCGTTGGTTTCACTGACCATGCGCATTAATTTCAACGACACGCTCGGGTCGGTGGCAAATCCATCGTCAAAGGCGACGCGACCATCGGCCAAGACATCAACATTTGATTGCGCAGGATTATTGTCGCGTTTCGCCTCATTGGGCTGCGTCGGCCGGCTGTCGGCCAAAATGGCCGGGGCAATTTGATTGACCGTATTCGAGGCTAGCTTATTGTCGGCTTGGCGGTCGGCTTCGCCCTCACCCTCAATCATTGTCGGGTCGAGCACCAAATCAATGGCCCGCGAATTGCCGCCGCCGTCTTCGGCAACGACGCGCATCTCAAAAGGCTTAGCGCCGGGAGGTGGATCCGCCGTCGTCAGGCCGGTATTGCGGTCAACTTTAACCCAGCTTGGAAGCGGCGAGCCATCAGCCAATTCGCCTTTAAAGCGCTCGGCGCGGTCGCTCGCCTCATCGGTGATTTGCACGGCAATTTCGCGGCCTTCGACCTTCAGATCAATGACCCGAATATTGCCTGAAATATCAAGCTGCGAACTGGTCTTATCATTCATCCAACTATCGTCAGCCAAGCCGGCATTATCGTCGCTGATAGCCTCAATTTCCGGTCTGCCGACAGGGGTGAAACCTGGTTCATCGGTGATTTGACGATTTTCATTCGGCTTCGCCGCCACTTTCATCACTGGCGGCAAATCATGCGGGTTTAATTCCGGCCTTTTCTCTCTGGGTTTCTCGACCTCGCGCTTGGGTGGCTCTTTGGGCTCGGGAAGATCTATTAGCTCGACAACAGGCTTCAGAATATCGATAAAGAATGACACGTCGCGGCTCAAACCGCCGCCATCTGTTGCGGTAACCGTGACTAAGTGGCGGCCAGCTTCGGATGTTGTTCCCGTGATTGCGCCAACGCCGTCCCATTCGAGCCCGTCAGGCAGCCCGTCAACCGCATAAGACAACACGCCGTCATGGTCATCGGCGAGATTGTCGAAAGTCGAACCGGAGGGTGAGGCGACAGCCTTCGGATTGCCGGTCATGCGGGAGAAGTTATTCAAACGCGGGTCGTAGCGGTCAATGTCAGCGAAAAGAGTCTCGGCATCTAGGGGGATCGGCCTGATTTCCGTATCAGGCGAGCGCATCACGCTGGCGACTTTGCCAACGGCATCAGGGCGATCATTTTTGGGGTTAACGATAATCGTTATTTTCCCTGGCTCAGACGTCATGCCATTGGCGGTCACAGTATATTCAACCACATTGGCTGGCGACTGGCTGTCTACATCGTAGAAGTGTCTCTCTGGCTTGAATTCAAAATGGCCGTTTGCAACTGGGTTCAATTCTCCTCGTGATGGCATATTATTGAAATCAAATGTCAAATTAGCGATTGGACTGGCTTCTTCACTTAGGCCCATGCCTTCGCTATTGCGTGAATCAAGTTCCGCATCTTCCTCTATGACATAAAATTTATCCGCCGCCACAAGCTGACCAAGCACAATCCGATTGGCCTCCTCACTGTCTAGTGACACGGGCTCCACTTCAGAGCCATCATTTACAGTGAAAGTAAATTCATCATAATTAAGGTCAGATGCCTTAGTATCGGCCAAATAAACCAGCCGGCTCAGATCCGCTTCTGGGATATCAAGGCCATCTTGAGGGTCTAGTGTTGTTATCTCCCACTGGGCTTCCATCTCCATTCCGTCAATTGCAAAGGCTTTGCCATTAGCGCGTGGATTATTCGGTAAATTGACATCTCGCGGCACCAAATAGAGGGATCCATTTTCAGGCAGCGAACGAAGTGTTATGTGGGCGAGGCTGTCTCCATCATCGACATCATCAAAGGCAAACTCATTGCCGCTGAATACAACCGGCATTTCGCCAATAATTCCGACAAATCGGTCTTGCGATGTGGGTGCATCATTAACTGGTGTGACATGGATGGTCATGGCCCCCACATCACTATCGATCCTGCCGTCATTCACCGCATAGGTGAAGGCTGTGTAGTCGTTACCGTTTTCA
>RFZE01000013.1 GCA_009920875.1 Alphaproteobacteria bacterium
TGGAGGGCGATGTCACCATCGCCGTGTCGCATTCAACCTTGAATTATAAAGACGGGCTGGCACTGACCGGTGCCTCACCTGTGGTGCGCGTTTGGCCGATGATTCCGGGCATTGATTTTGCCGGCACGGTCGAAAAATCCGAGCACCCTGATTTCAAAGAAGGCGATGATGTGATTTTGAACGGCTGGGGCGTCGGCGAGACGCATTTTGGCGGCTATGCCGGTAAAGCGCGCGTCAAGGGCGATTGGCTGGTCAAGCGACCGGCTGCCATTTCGGCTGCGCAAAGCATGGCCATCGGCACGGCCGGTTATACCGCCATGCTATGCGTCATGGCTTTGGCTGATACGCCGACAGATGCCGGTGAAATTCTGGTCACCGGCGCGGCCGGTGGTGTTGGCTCGGTCGCTTTGGCGCTGCTGTCAAAACTCGGCTATCAGGCGGTCGCCTCTACAGGACGCATGGAAGAAGAAGCCTATTTGACCGGACTGGGCGCAACGCGCGTCATTGACCGCAACACATTGTCGGAAAAGGGCCGCCCGTTGGATAAAGAGCAATGGGCCGGTGTCGTCGATGCGGTCGGCAGCCACACTTTGGCCAATGCCATTGCGCAGACCAAATATGGCGGCACGGTCGCCGCTTGCGGTTTGGCGCAAGGGCCGGACCTGCCCGCCACGGTGATGCCGTTTATTCTGCGCGGCGTGACTTTGGCCGGCATTGATAGCGTTATGGCGCCGCGTGAAAAACGCGAAGCGGCATGGGCGCAATTGGCCGAGCATCTTGACCTGGCCAAGCTTGACGCCATGTCGAGCCAAGCGACATTGGATGATTTACCCGCCTTGGGCGAAAAAATACTTGCCGGTCAGACGCGGGGTCGTCTGATTGTGACGCTTTAGAAAATCGAATAAGCGCCATCAATGACGAATAAATCGCCGGAATGATAGGCCGATGCATTGGAGGTCAAATAGACCGCAATGCCGCCGAAATCATCCGGCTCGCCCCAGCGCCGTGCCGGTACGCGCGAGATGACTTTGGTCTCAAACACATCGCTGCCTTGCGCCCCTGCCGTCATATCGGTGGCAATCCAGCCTGGCAAAATCGCATTGGCGCGCACTCCATAACGCGCATGTTCAACGGCGATGGATTTCATCATTGAGATGACCGCACCTTTGGTGGCGGCGTAATGCTGATTGCGCGCGGCGCCCTCAATGGCGGCGAGGCTGGCAATACCAACCAATGAACCGCCCGGGTCGCCGTTTTCGGCGCGCGCGACCATATGTTTGGCAGCTGCGCGCAGGGTGAAAAACACGCCGTCAAGATTGACCGCCAAAACGTCGCGATAGGCATTTGTGTCCATATCGGCAAATGTACCGGCCAGCTTGCCGATACCGGCATTGGCAAAGACGCTGTCAACGCGGCCCATTTCTTTCACCGTATCTTCAAAAGCCGCATTGACGGCGGCCTCATCGGCAACATTGACATTCCAAGCCTGCGCTTTCACGCCGTGTCCGGATAATTCGGCAACCGCTTTTTCATTATTCGCTTCATTCGTGCCCCAAATGGCAATATCGGCACCGGCTTGCGCCATAGCCGATGCCATACCCAGCCCGATGCCGCGATTGCCGCCGGTCACCAGTGCCACTTTTCCGGTTAAGTCAAACGGTTGATAGCTCATGAAAATCTCCCTGTTTCCGCCCTGTTTGGCTGTCACTATATCGGCTCTGCCGCATAAGAAAAGGCCTTAAACCGACCGCCGCAGCTTTTGACCTGAACGAGTTGGAGTGGCACTGTGCTGTCATGGTGAAGCGATTCCTATTGTTGTTTTTTCTGGCGCTGCCCGTCGCCGCCGCGCCCTTAAGCGTGGCGACATTGGATGGGCGCGAATTGGTGTTTGAGGTGGCGGTGGCCGATACGGCAGAAAAACAAAGGCGCGGTTTGATGTTCGTCAAAGATATGGCGCCGCAACATGGCATGGTGTTTCCCATGCAGCCACCGCGCATTGCGCAATTTTGGATGCGCAATACGCTTGTGCCGCTCGATATGATTTTCATTTTGCCGGGCGGCATGATTGGTGAGATTGTGACGCGCCTCGACACGCAATCGGATGCGCCGACGCGTTCTCGGCAAAAAGTCAGTGCCGTATTGGAAATAAATGCCGGTGAGGCGCAAAGACTGAAAATCAGCATTGGCGATTTGGTGCGCATGGACGGGGTTAATTTCTGATGTGCGGTCGTTTTGCCCTTGCCACGCCGCCGGAGGATCTGCGCCAATTGGTCGATTTCTCAAATCGTGTCAATTTTCCGCCGCGCTATAATATTGCGCCGACCCAGCCGGTCAGCATTATTCGCGCCGTGCCCGGGCGCGAAATGGCGCTGGTGCAATGGGGGCTGATTGCGCCTTGGTTGAAGCCCGAACAAGTCGGCGATAAATCGGCGCGCCCGCAAATTAATGCGCGGGCTGAGACGATTACCGAAAAGCCCAGTTTCAAAAATGCTTTTCGCCGCCGCCGCTGTCTCATTCCGTCGGACGGGTTTTATGAATGGGATCGCAAGCTTGGCCAGCCCTATCGCATTTACCGCGCTAATGAGCAGCCGTTTTTCATGGCCGCGATTTGGGAGATTTGGAACGGTGCCGATGGCAGCGAAATTGAAAGTTGCGCCATTATCACCACGGCGGCCAATGACCGTTTAAGCCCGATACATCACCGCATGCCGGCGATGATTACACCGGCGCAGGCAGAAGATTGGCTGGTGACGCCCGAGACCGAAGCGGAAAAACTGCTTCCCCTTTTGGGGGCGGCACCGGAAGATGACTTTACCGCCACGCCGATTTCCAAGCGGGTCAATAAGGTGGCGGAAGATGATGCCGATTTATGGGTCGCGCATATTGAAAAAGCGCCGCCCAAGCAAATGGATTTATTTTAGGAGCCTGTCATGAGTGTTGTTGACCATATTATCATCGCCGTTGAGGACCTCGAGAAAGCCTCGCAAGATTATGCGCTGATGCTGGGGCGTGCGCCGAGCTGGCGCGGTACGCATCCTGATTATGGCAGTGCCAATACACTGTTTCGTCTCGATAATTGCTATTTGGAATTGCTCGCCGCCAATGGTGAAGGTTGGGCCGGTGACATGATACGCACGGTTCTGGAGGCGCAAGGTCAGTCTTTATGCGCGCTCATTTTCGCTACCGATGATTGCGAAGCTTTTTTGGAGAACGCACGCGCCCACGGCTTGGACGCTGCCGATCCGGTGCCCGGTCACGGCATTGACGACAATACAGGCGTCACCCGCACATGGCAGACCATGCATTGGGATATAGCTGCGTCGCGTGGCATTTTTTCTTTCTGCATCCGCCATGATGACTTGTCAGCCCTGCCAATGGCCGAGATTGAAGGGGACGGGCCGGTAACGGCGGTTGACCATGTGGTGGTGCAAACCAAAAGCGCCGAAGCGGCAAAAAAGTTTTATGGCGACCAGCTGGGCATCCGTTTGGCGTTGGAACAGCATGTGCTTGATTGGGGCGGCACGCAGCTTTTCTTCCGCACCAATTCGATGAGCGTGGAAGTGCTGGCCACTGAAAAAGCCGGTGATGATGACCGCCTATGGGGCTTGGCGCTGAAGACGGAAGATATTGTCGTGACGCAGAAGCGTTTGAGCGATGCCGGTATCGCCGTGTCAGAAGTGCGCGAGGGACGCAAGCCCGGCACCAAAGTCTGCACCGCCAAAAGCCATGTGCTGAACGTGCCGACCTTGCTGATTGAGCATCCTAAAAATTAAGCGGCAGCGCGCGCAAGGCGGTCATTTATCGCCTCACCCAGCGCTTCCATGGGTATCGCCATAATGGCCAAGCCCTTGCCGCTTTCTTGCGCTGCGTCATCAGCGGCATGCAGAACGGAAAATAAATTGGCCGCGGCTTCCGCCAAATCACCCGTTGCGCTTAAATTGGCAAAGCACGGTTCGGCGGTTGCGCCAAAGCCGATGAGCAATTCATTTTCGCGTGCCGTTTCGGCATTGAGGCGCAAACCGCTTTGCGGCGCATAATGGCGCGCCAAACGGCCGGGCGCGAGGCGCGCCTGCGCGGTTGTTTCTTCGGGCGGCTCAGCAAGCTTCGTCCCCAGACAGGCTTCTATGTCAGCACGCGCCAAGCCACCGGCGCGCAGCCATAATGGCGTGTCATCAAGACAGCCGATAATGCTCGATTCCAGACCAATAGTGCAGGCGCCGCCATCGAGCACGTCAATATCGGGCAGCATGGCGGCAACATGGGCGGCACTGCTTGGGCTTAAGCGCCCTGACGGATTGGCGCTCGGCGCAACCAGTGGCCGCGCCACGACGCGCAATAATTTTTGTGCCGTTTCATGCGCCGGAATGCGCAAGGCAATGGTGTCGAGACCGGCTGAGGCGAGCGGATCAACCGGACAATCGGCTTGGCGCGGCACCACTAAGGTCAACGGCCCGGGCCAAAAGGCAGCGGCCAGTTTTTCAGCCTGTTCGTTAAACCGACCAATGGCGCGCGCTGCCTTCATATCAGCAACATGACATATTAGTGGATTGAATTGTGGCCGCGCTTTGGTTGCATAAATCGCGGCAATGGCATCTCCATTGGTCGCATCACCGGCGAGGCCATAAACCGTCTCGGTCGGCAGGGCAAGCAGAGCGCCCTGTTTCAGCTTGTCGGCGCAATCGGCAATCGCTTGTGCGGTGGCAGGATATGTGGCCACACCAAACTCCCTCTTTGAACTCTGCGGCAGATGCCATATGTTGTTAGCAAGCGATGGGATTCATGCCAAGCCTTGTAAAGGCGTTGAGGATATTGTGACAGAACAAGCAAAAGCGAGCTCGCAGGCGCACGGCCTGCGCTATCCATTTGACGAAAAGCCGGAAGTCGGTGCGCCGATTGAGGTGGCTGATGGCGTTTTTTGGGCGCGTATGGATCTGCCCTATACATTGGACCACATCAATGTCTGGCTGCTGCGCGATGGAGATGGCTGGGTGATTGTCGATACATGTGTCGATATGGAAAGTTCGCGCGCCCATTGGGAAGAGCTGTTTGGCGGCTTTATGGGCGGCAAGCCGGTCCATAAGGTGATTGTCACCCATATGCATCCTGACCATGTCGGGCTGGCCGGTTGGCTGGTCAAACGCTTTGATGCCGATTTTCATATGTCGCGTGCCGATTATCTGATGTGCCGTGCCATGGCCGCCGATACCGGCAAAGACGTGCCCGATGAGGGCATTCGCTTTTATCGCGCTGCCGGTTTTGACGAGCACGCTTTAGAGCGTTATCGCGTGCGCTTTGGCGGTTTCGGCCAGCATATTCACGCGCTGCCGCAAGCCTATAAGCGCGTCAAACAAGATGATGAAATTGTCATTGACGGTTTTACATGGCGCATTGAAATCGGCTCGGGCCATGCGCCGGAACATGCCTGCCTTTATTGCGAAGAGAAAAATGTGCTGATTTCAGGCGACCAAGTCATCCCACGCATCTCGTCCAATGTCTCTTTGTTTCCGACCGAGCCAATGGGCAATCCGCTGCAAGATTGGATTGATAGCTGCCACCGCATTCGCGAGGCCATTCCTGATGATGTGCTGGTTTGTCCGGCCCATAATGAGCCGTTTTACGGCCTGCATGCGCGTCTCAATGCCTTGATTGACGGCCATGAAAATTCCTTGGCGCGCTTGAGCGAAGTGTGCGAAGAGCCGCGCCGTGCCATTGACGGCAAAGTTTTCTCGGTATTGTTCAAACGCCGTGTCGGACGCGAAGTGTTTTTCATGGCGGCTGGTGAAAGTCTGGCGCATCTCATGTGTTTGGTGCATCGCGGCGATTTGACGATGAATTATGATGCAGATGGCGTATGCTATTATCAGAAAGTGGCGAAAGCCTAAAAGGCGAGGAGACCGGCATGGCCGATAAAGTTGAAATTGCCGAAGATATTTTGAAGCTCAGCTTTGAAGAAGCATTGGGCGAGTTGGAAAGCATTGTCGATCGTTTGGAAACCGGCGATGTTGCATTGGAAGAATCGATTGAGATTTATAAACGCGGCAATCAATTGCGCGCCTATTGCGATGAGAAGCTGAAATCGGCACAAGCCAAAATTGAAAAAATAACCGGCGATGGCGGCACCGCATCGCTGGATACCGACTAGCGGCCATGACCGATTTTGAAACAGACCGCCGCCACGCGCTAGCTCAAGTGGCGGCGTTTTTCGATACGCTGTTGCAATTGCCCGACGGGCCCGAGAGCCGCCTGATTGAGGCCATGCGCTACACCGTGCTGTCAGAAGGTAAGGGCTTTCGTCCCTATCTTGCTTATGCGGCGGCGCAATTATTCAATGTCGATGAAGGGTCGGCCATTCGCGTCGCGGCGGCTGTTGAGGCAGTGCATTGTTATTCGCTGATACATGATGATTTACCGGCCATGGATGACGACGATATGCGGCGCGGCAAGCCCAGCCTGCATGTCGCTTTTGACGAGGCGACCGCCATATTGGCCGGCGATGCGCTGCTGACTTTGGCCTTTGAAATTTTGGCCGATGAGGCGGCACATAAGGAAATGAGCAAAAGGCTGGAATTGGTGACGGCGCTGGCGCGCGCTGCCGGCATGCAGGGTATGGTTGGCGGACAGATGATTGATTTGCAATCGCCGCAGCTTGATTTGGATGCCGATGGCCTGACCCGCTTGCAAAAAATGAAAACCGGCGCGCTTATCGGTTTTGCGCTTGAGGCGGGGGCTATTTTGGGCGGTGCGGACGAGGCGGAACGCCATGCTCTGACCGGCTATGCGCATGATATTGGGCTGGCTTTTCAAATTGCCGATGATGTGCTTGATGTCGATGCCAAGAGCGCCGATTTGGGCAAAACGGCAGGCAAAGACGCGGCGGATGGCAAAGTGACCTTTGCCTCGCTTTTGGGCACGGAGCGCGCGCGCGACCAAGCCGATTTATTGGTCAAACAAGCAATTTCCCATTTGACGGTGTTTGGCGAGGCCGCCAATGGGCTGCGACAAGCTGCCGAATTTGTGATTGCGCGCCATAGCTGATAAGAAAACGTCAGCAAAGGAGCCTTTATGGCTGAGAAACAGACACCGCTTTTGGATCGCATTACGCGCCCGGCTGACTTGCGTCAGATGGATAGGGGTGATTTGCGCCAATTGGCCGATGAATTGCGCGCTGAAATGATAGACGCCGTCTCGGTGACGGGAGGCCATTTGGGGGCCGGTCTCGGTGTTGTCGAATTGACCGTGGCTTTGCATTATGTTTTTGATACGCCCGATGACAGGCTGATTTGGGATGTCGGGCATCAGGCCTATCCGCATAAAATTCTTACTGAAAGGCGCGCGCGCATCCGCACATTGCGCCAGGGCGGTGGCCTGTCGGGTTTCACCAAACGGGCTGAAAGCCCTTATGACCCGTTCGGTGCGGGCCATAGCTCGACCTCCATATCAGCCGGTTTGGGCATGGCGGCGGCGCGCGATTTGGCGGGCAAAGACAATAATGTGGTGGCGGTTATCGGCGATGGCGCAATGAGCGCCGGCATGGCTTTTGAAGCGATGAATAATGCCGGTGCTATGGATAGCCGCATGGTGGTTATCTTGAATGATAATGATATGTCGATTGCGCCGCCCGTCGGTGCCATGAGTGCCTATTTGGCGCGCATTTTGTCGGGCAAAACCTATCGTTCGTTCCGCCGCTTGCTGAAAGATTTGAGCCGCCATTTACCCGAAAGCCTGCAAGAAAAGGCGCGGCAAATGGAAGAATATACGCGCGGTTTTATGACCGGCGGCACGCTGTTTGAGGAAATGGGCTTTTATTATGTCGGGCCGATTGACGGGCATAATCTCGACCATTTACTGCCGGTTTTGGAAAACGTCAAAAAAATGCAAAACGGCCCGGTATTGGTGCATGTGGTGACCAAAAAGGGTCATGGCTATGCGCCTGCCGAAGCGTCTAATGATAAATATCATGGCGTGTCGAAATTTAATGTTGTCACCGGCGAGCAAGTCAAAGCGACGCCTTCCGCACCCAGTTATACCGGCGTATTTGCCGAGGCGCTGATGGATGAGGCGGCGCGTGACGATAAGATTGTCGCCATTACCGCCGCCATGCCGTCGGGCACGGGGCTGGATAAATTTGTGCTAAAATATCCTGAACGCTGTTTTGATGTCGGAATTGCCGAGCAACATGCGGTAACTTTTGCAGCCGGTCTGGCCAGCGAAGGCTTCAAACCTTTTGCCGCGATTTACTCGACCTTTTTGCAGCGCGCTTATGATCAAGTGGTGCATGATGTTGCGGTGCAAAATCTGCCGGTGCGCTTCGCCATTGACCGTGCCGGTCTGGTCGGCGCTGATGGGCCGACCCATGCCGGTTCATTTGACAATGCCTATCTCGGCACATTGCCCAATATGGTGATGATGGCGGCGGCTGATGAGGCCGAGTTGAAACATATGGTGGCGACGCAAGTGGCGTTTAGCGAACACCCGAGCGCTTTGCGCTATCCGCGCGGCGAAGGTGTCGGCGTTGAATTGCCGACACATGGCGAGGTGCTGGAAATCGGCAAAGGCCGCATCATTCGCGAAGGGGGGCGTATTTGCCTGCTCAGCTACGGCACACGGCTGGAACAAGCGCAATTGGCGGCCAATCAATTGGACGCGCAAGGCTTCCGCACCAGCGTCGTCGATGCGCGTTTTATGAAGCCGCTTGATGAAGAACTGATTTTGCGATTGGCGCGCGAGCATGAAATTTTGCTGACTTTGGAAGAAGGCGCGATTGGCGGCTTTGGCAGCCATGTCATGCATATGCTGGCCGAAAACGGGCAATTGGAAGGCGGTTTGAAATGCCGCTCCTTGGTGCTGCCCGACAGTTATATTGACCAAGACAAGCCCGATGCCATGTATGATGTGGCGGGGCTGAATGCCGCGCAAATTATCGAAACCGTGCGCGGCCTGTTGGGGGCTGATGGCGCGCAGATTGAGATTATCACGCCAAAGGCCGGTGCCTGAGCGTGGGTAAAACCCGCCTCGACCAACAACTTGTCAGCCTTTCTCTATTTGAAAGCCGCGCCCGCGCCGCCGCCGCCATTAAGGCGGGGCAGGTGACGGTCAATGGCATCACCGCCGAAAAAGCGTCCATGTCCGTATCGCCCGATGATGTGATTGAGGCTGAAGCGGCGCATGATTTTGTCTCGCGCGGGGCGCTGAAATTGCAAAAAGGACTGGCGCATTTCGGCTATGCGGCGCGCAATGGCGTGTTTGCTGATATTGGTGCCTCGACCGGCGGTTTTAGCGATGTGCTGTTGCGACAAGGCGCGGCTTTTGTCTATGCGGTCGATGTCGGGCAAGAACAATTGCATGACAGCCTATTGCATGATGCGCGGGTCGAGAATATGGCCGGTATTAATGCACGTCATCTCAGCGCTGCCGATTTTGACCGCCCGCTTGACGGGCTGGTCTGCGATGTCAGTTTCATCAGCCAAACAAAAGCACTGGCCGGACTTGCACCGTCTTTGCCTGAAAAGGCTTGGGCGATTGCGCTCATCAAGCCGCAATTTGAATTGGACAAGGCGGCGCTCGGCAAAAACGGCGTGGTGACCGATGGCGATTTGCGCCTTGCCGTTTGCGATGACATACGCCAATGGTGGCAGGCGCAAGGCTGGCGGGTCGATGATATTGTCGAAAGTCCAATCACCGGGCCGCAGGGCAATGTCGAATATCTTATCGGCACGCGCAAAATGGCATGAAAAAGCCCGCCGCATCAAAAGATGAGACGGGCTCCTCCAAATGGTTTTAAGGCTTAGCCTTCCATAGCGGCATCCCAAGCGCCTTGTGCGGCAAGGCCGTTCATTTTGGCGCGATGGGCAAAGGCGGCTTGTGCGTCAGCCACATTTCCGGCATCGCCGAGCCAGGTTTTGAGCGGCGCGGCTTGCAGGGCGCGGCCATAAGAAAAGCTCAGTTTCCACGGCAGCCCACCGATTTTATTCATTGCATCAAGATGCGCCGTGGCGTCTTCATCGGATTGACCACCCGACAAAAAGACAATGCCCGGCACCGCTTCGGGGACGCATTTTTTGAAACAATCAAGGGTCATTTCGGCCACTTGCTGGACCCCCGCCTGTTCGGCATGCGCCGTGCCCGATACCACCATATTGGGTTTCAAAATCGTGCCTTCGAGGTGAACGTCTTGCTCGGCCAATTGGGCGTAAAGCTGCGTCAAGGCGGCGCTGGTCACTTCATAGCAGCGTTCTACCGAATGGCTGCCATCCATAATCACTTCCGGCTCGACAATCGGCACAATCTCGGCTTCCTGACACAAGCTCGCATAGCGCGCCAACGCATGGGTGTTGGCCGTCAGGCAAGCAGCCGACGGAATGCCATCGGCAATATTGATGACGGCGCGCCATTTGGCGAATTTCGCGCCCAGTCCGTGATATTCGGCCAAACGCTCACGCAAACCGTCCAGCCCTTCCGTCACCATTTCACCGGCATGACCGGCCAAATCTTTCGCGCCGCCATCGACTTTAATACCCGGCATTGAACCGGCATCGGCAATCAATTGCGCCAAAGGCGTGCCATCGGCGGCTTTTTGACGAAGGGTCTCGTCAAATAAAATCACGCCGGAAATATGCTCGCGCATGGCGGCTTCCGTGCGGAACAGCATTTCGCGATAATCGCGACGGCTGTCAGCGGTCGATTCAACATTGATGTTGTCAAAACGCTTTTTGATGGTGCCGGTGCTCTCATCGGCCGCCAAAATACCTTTGCCCTCAGCCACCATGGCCTGGGCAATCGCCTCAAGGGCTTGCTTATTCATTTCTCTCTCCCGTTCAGTTTTGCGAGAGGGCAGCAACGCCCGGCAGGGTTTTCCCTTCCAGCCATTCCAAAAACGCCCCACCGGCGGTCGAGACATAGGTAAAATCTTTTCCCGCCCCCGCATGGTTTAGTGCCGCTACCGTATCGCCACCTCCGGCAATGGAGGTCAGTTGACCTTTTCGAGTCAGGGCAGCGGCATATTGCGCAGCGTGATTGGTCGCTGCGTCAAAAGGCTCAATCTCAAACGCCCCCAAAGGGCCGTTCCAGATAATTGTAGCCGCCTTATCAAAGGCAGCGCAAATATCGCCGACCGCATCGGGGCCGGCATCAAGAATCATTTTGTCATCGGGCACGGCGTGCGCGGCCACGGTTTCGCCACTCTGGCCGGCGGCAAATTGTGACGCCACAACCGCGTCGCGCGGCAGTAAAATCGTGCAGCCCTGTGTCTCGGCTTCCGCCATAATGGCGCGCGCCGTCTCCAGCATGCTGTCTTCGCATAAAGACGTGCCGACGCTATGGCGCATGGCCAGTCCGCAATAGGTCGGCACATATTTGGTAATGCCATGGGTCGAAGCGTGGGCGCGATGGGCGGCTGAAAACGCATCATTGACATAAGCATCTGCCGGTGCGGCCAGCGCCGCTGCGAAATCGGCATCATCAGCCTCTTCACCGGCGTGAAAGCGGGTATTTTCCAAAACACAAATGCCGCCTTCGGGCAATGCCGCCAAGGCTTCTTGCGCCGCGTCGCCAATGCAGTCTTCGGCGAAAGTCACTTTTTGGCCAAGCAAATCACCAAGCGCCACGGCAATCGGGGCGAGGCTCATCTCGGCAACGCGCTGGCCTTTCGGACGTCCGAAATGCGACAGCGCACCGATGCGAAAGCCGCTTTGCGACAATTTTTCGAGACTGGGCAGTAGCCTTTCGAGCCGCGTTGCATCACGCACCGCACCACGCTCGTCAAGCGGCACATTCAAATCGGCACGGATAAGGATAATACTGCCACCGGCCGTTTCAGCGACCAAGGCATCAAGTGTTTTGTAACTGCTCATCTGTGAGGTGGTTTAAAGTTTGCCCATGGCGACAGCCGTGTCGCTCATGCGATTGGCAAAGCCCCATTCATTATCATACCAGCTCAATACCCGTACCAGCTTGCCGCCGACAATTTGCGTTTGCGTCAAATCGAAAGTCGAGCTGTTCGGATTGTGATTGAAATCAATCGACACAAGCGGCTCGTCGCATACGCCCAGCACACCTTTGAGCGGGCCATTTGCGGCTTTCACAATGGCATTGTTAATTTGCTCCACTGTGGTCTTTTTCTTGGCTTCAAACACCAAATCAATCATTGAAACATTGGGCGTCGGCACACGCACTGCTGTGCCGTCCAACTTGCCGGCCAGTTCCGGCAGCACCAAGCCGACAGCTTTCGCGGCACCGGTTGAGGTCGGTATCATGGATAAAGACGCGGCGCGGGCGCGGCGCGGGTCTGAGTGCAGCGTATCGACCGTGCGCTGGTCGCCGGTAAAAGCGTGCACAGTGGTCATATAGCCACGCGCAATGCCGCAGGTTTTGTTCAGCACTTGCGCCACCGGCGCAAGGCAGTTTGTCGTGCAAGACGCATTGGAAACGATTTTATGGCTTTTGCGCAATTTTTTGTGATTGACGCCATAAACAACCGTCAAATCTGCCCCCGATGCAGGTGCCGAAACCAATACGCGCTTGGCGCCGGCGGTCAGATGCTTGCCGGCATCTTCTTGGCTGGTGAACAGGCCGGTGCATTCCAGCGCAATATCAACGCCCATTTGTTCCCACGGCAAATTGGCCGGATCGCGCTCGGCAATCACCTTAATTGACTTGCCGCCGACATTAATGCCGGTTTTGGTGGCCCGCACTTTGGCCGGTAATTGGCCGTGCACACTGTCATATTGCAGCATATGCGCATTGGCGTCGACGCTGCCCAAATCATTAATGGCGACAACGTTCACATCTTTACGGCCGCTTTCAATAATACCTCGCAGCACCAACCGCCCAATGCGTCCGAAACCGTTAATTGCCACATTTACTGCCATTTTTCTCTCCCGTTAAAAATTTACAGCGCGTTGCGTGCGGCTGCCGCAATTGCGTCTGCGGTAATGCCGAAATGTTGAAATAGCTGTCCGGCCGGTGCGCTGGCACCAAAGCCGTCCATGCCGATGAAAATATCCTGTGGCCGCAAGAAGCGATCCCAGCTTTGTCGAATAGCGGCCTCGACAGCGATACGAATAGGGGTATCGCCCAAAATATCGGCCTGCGTTGCCGGGTTTTGCTGTTCAAACAGCTCCATGCAGGGCACGGAAACGACGCGTGCGCCAATACCGTCTTCTTTCAGCGCAGCACGTGCTTCCATGGCGATGGAAACTTCCGAGCCGGAGGCCAGAATGGTGACTTGCGGGTCACTGCCACCGGCGGCCAATTCATAGGCGCCATGAGCGCAACCATTGCGTTCTTCATAGCCGCGCACAGCCGGCAAGCCTTGTCGTGTCAGCGCCAAAATGCTTGGCGCCGTGTCCAGTTTCAAGGCCAATTGCCAGCACTCTAAGGTCTCAATGGCATCGGCGGGGCGGAACACAAATGTATTTGGAATGGCGCGCAAAGCAGCCAAATGTTCCACCGGTTGGTGTGTCGGCCCATCTTCACCAAGGCCGATGGAGTCATGCGTCAGTACATGAATGGTGCGCTGCTTCATCAGCGCCGACAGCCGTATGGCAGGGCGTGAATAGTCGGAAAAAACGAGGAAGGTGCCGGAATAAGGAATAAAGCCGCCATGCAGCGCCATGCCGTTCATGGCCGCTGCCATGCCGTGCTCACGAATGCCCCAATGGATAAATTGTCCGGCCATATTATCGGCAGAGACCGGCGCTTGTTCGGGCGTTTTGGTATTATTGGAACCGGTCAAATCGGCTGACCCGCCAATCATTTCCGGCACATGCGGCACGATAGCCTTCAGCGCTTCTTCGGAAGATTTGCGTGTTGCCCAGCCCGGCTTTTCGTCAGCAAGTTGTTTTTTGAATGCATCAACAGCGCTGTCCAAGCCTTGCGGTAAGTCCCCGGCGACCGTGCGCTCAAAGCGGTTTTTGGTTTCCGCCGATTGCGCGGCAAGACGCTCTTCCCAAGCTTTGCGGGTTGAGGCATGGGTGCGTCCGGCCATGCGCCAATTATCGAGCAAATCGCAAGGAATATCATAAGGCTCCGACGACCAGCCAAGAGTTTCGCGGGTCAGGGCAATTTCATCATCACCCAGAGGTGCGCCATGCACACCGCTTGTGCCTTGCTTGTTCGGGCTGCCATAGCCAATGGTGGTCTTGCAGGCAATCAGGCTCGGCTTATCGCTTTGACGCGCCGCTTCAATGGCTTTTTCAATCGCCGCATGGTCATGGCCGTCAATGCGCACCGCATCCCAACCGGCCGCTTCAAAGCGACCCAGCGCATCGCCGGATTCGGTCAGGTCGAGCGGGCCGTCAATGGAAATGTCATTATCATCATAGAGCACAATGAGGCGCGATAATTTGAGATGACCGGCAATGGAAATCGCTTCATGGCTGATGCCTTCCATCAGGTCACCATCGGAAGCCAATACATAGGTAAAATGGTCAACCAGTTCATCGCCGAAGCGGGCATTCATCATGCGCTCGGCCAGTGCCATGCCGACCGCCGTCGAAATGCCTTGCCCGAGCGGGCCGGTGGTGGTCTCAATGCCCGCCGCATGACCATATTCAGGGTGACCGGCTGTTCGGGCGCCAAGCTGGCGAAAGTTTTTAATCTCGTCAAGCGTCATATCGGCAAAACCGACAAGATAATGCAGCGCATATTGCAGCATGGAGCCGTGGCCGGCCGACAGCACGAAGCGGTCGCGGTCGGGCCATTCCGGCGCCAGCGGGTCAATTTTCAAAAATTTTGTGTAAAGAACAGTGGCAATATCAGCGGCCCCCATAGGCAGGCCGGGGTGACCCGAATTGGCCGCTTGCACGGCGTCCATAGAAAGGGCGCGTATGGCATTGGCCATTTGTTGAAGGGGCATAGAGCCGGTTTCGGAAACAGCTTTTGCTTCGGCGTCAGACATTCAAAATCCCTCTTACTTGTCGGTCTGTCATAAGCCGACAAGGCCGTCTCAATTTGGGCGCACAATGCCCCTGCGACCTGCTAGAGTCAATGCCAGATTCGCACAGTTGAGTCCCGCAATTAACAGATTTTGTTGACGAGAAAACGGGGGCAATTTTATGCTGTCAAAAGAGGTGTCTTATGCAGAAAATACAACCCGCTCTGGAACGATTGCTCAATGCGGTCAATAGGCTGACCGCCGAGCATGCGCGTTTGAGCGAAGCCGGTGAGGATATGCTTGGTAAATTGGCCGCGCTTGATGCGCTGGAAGTGGAAGCCGCTCATTTGCGCACGCAAGTGTCAAACTTGAAAAAACAAAATCAAAATTTGGAAGGCGCTCAAAAACGCGCCGCAACGCAGGTTGAAAAAGCGATGCGGCAAATTGACGATGTGCTGGGGGAGGCGTAAATGGCCGAAATAACCGTATCCGTCAATTCAAGGCCGTTTCAGGTCGTTTGTCGCGATGGCGAGGAAACGCAAGTCTCGCAGCTGGCCGAAGATTTGGCAGCGCGCGTGGCAGGCATAAAAAAAGGCAATGAGAAAGCCGGTGACAGCCATTTGCTGGTGCTCGCCGGTTTGGTGTTGTGCAATGATGTGCGTGATTTGAAGCGCGAGTTGGAAGCGGTGCGTCAAGAAATCACCGAGGCCGGGCGTTCGCGCGAGGCGCTGTCTGTTCGGGTCAATGAAATTGAAGACGTCTTATCAGAGGCGCTTAATGCAGCGGCGGAGAAAATTGAAGCCATTTTGCCGCAAGAACCCGACCCGACCTCCGAAGCGACGCCAGAGCCATTGGCCTGATTGGGGTGACATTTTTCACTTTTGACCTTTATAAGGCATTTAGGAACTGCCCGATGCGAAGACTGCTTTAAACGCTCGGGGCCTTACGGTCCTTTAGGGAACTGTCACTGAGGCGGGTTGCGGCCTGCTCCATACGGTGCCCACCTATTTTTGTAGGTCTCCGAGGATCCGGCAGAAAACGGTTGTGGCGGTTCCACCTTTTTACGGGTGATGAATGGATGAAAAAAATACCATGCGGCAATCCTTGCTGGCGGCGCGGCGCGCTCATGCCGATGCGCATGGCACTGATGCCGCAGCCGCGCTTGCCACCCATGCCGATAAGTTGAGCGGCCAAAATATTGCCGCTTATTTGCCGATGGGCGGCGAGATTGACCCGCGCCCCTTAATGCAGGCTTTACGCCGACAAGGCAGTGGCATTTGCTTGCCGGTCTGCGTTGATGAAGAAGCGGCGATGATTTTTCGCCGCTATCGCGATGGCGATGCGCTTATACCCGATGAAATGGGCATTGCCGCGCCGCGCGCCACGGCGCAGCAAGTCACGCCCGATATTGTTTTGCTGCCGCTTTTGGCGTTTGACGGCACGGGCAATCGGCTCGGTCGCGGCGGTGGCTTTTACGACCGCACATTGGCCGCATTGCGCAAACGCGGCGCGTGCCGCTTTATCGGTTTGGCGTTTGACATGCAAATGGTTGACAAATGTCCTGTCGCGCCGCATGACGAGGCCTTGCACGGCGTCGCAACGCCAACGCAATGGTATGATTTTGATGGGAAATAGCTGATGCGCTTGTTGTTTTTGGGAGATGTTGTCGGTCGCGCTGCGCGCGAAGCCATATTGCGGCAAGTGCCGATGATGCGCGCCCAATATGAGCTCGATTTCGTCGTTGTTAATGGCGAAAACGCGGCCGGTGGTTTTGGCATCACCCCCGATATTGCGCGAAGCTTTCTTGAGGCCGGTGTCGATGTCGTCTCGACCGGCAATCATGTCTGGGACCAGCAAGATATTCGCGGCTTCATTGCCGATGAGCCGCGGCTTTTGCGCCCCGCCAATTTCCCGCCCGAGACACCGGGTAAGGGGGTCGGCCTGTATGAGGTCGGCGATAAGCGGGTTTTGGTGATTAATGTGATGGGCCAGCTTTTCATGGAATCGCTTGATGACCCGTTTGCCGCCGTCGAGCGCGAATTGACAGCTTGCCCATTGGGCGAAGCAGCCGATGCAATCATTGTCGACATGCATTGCGAGGCGACCTCGGAAAAAATGGCAATGGGACATTTTTGCGATGGCCGTGCCAGCCTGGTGGTCGGCACGCACACCCATGTGCCGACAGCGGATGCGCAAATTCTCCCCAATGGCACGGCCTACCAAACTGATGCCGGTATGTGCGGCGATTATGACAGCGTCATCGGTATGGAAAAAGAAGAGCCGGTCAATCGCTTCGTCACAAAATTGCGCGGCGGTCGCTTCGGTGCGGCGCAAGGCACGCCGACATTATGCGGCGTGATGGTGGAAACCGATGATACAAGCGGCAAGGCCGTCGCCATTCACCCGATACGCGCCGGCGGCAGGCTTTCCTCCGCCGCGCCAAACCTGTAATCTAAAGAAACCGCAAGCAACGGAGGGCGATATGGCAGGCCATTCCAAATTCAAAAACATTCAGCACCGCAAAGGCGCGCAGGATAAAAAGCGCGCCAAGATTTTTGCGCGTCTGACCAAAGAGATTATGGTGGCGGCGAAAATGGGCTTGCCTGACCCTGATGCCAATCCGCGTTTGCGCACGGCGATTTTGGCGGCGCGCGCGCAAAATATGCCGAAAGACAATATTGAGCGCGCCATTAAGAAAAGCTCTGATGATGGCGATACGGTCTATGAGGAAGTGCGCTATGAGGGCTTCGGCCCGGCCGGTATCGGCATTATTGTCGAGACATTGACCGATAATCGCAATCGCACGGCGGCGGAAGTGCGCTCCACTTTTTCCAAAAATGGCGGCAATCTCGGTGAAACAGGTTCCGTGTCTTTCATGTTTGACCGTGTCGGCGCAATTGAGTTTGATGCCGAGCGCGCGGATGCGGAAACCGTGTTTGAAGCGGCGATTGAGGCCGGTGCGGAAGATGTGGACAGTTCTGATGAGGGGCATGAAATTATCTGCGCCGTCGAGGAATTGCATAATCTTGTCAATGCGTTGCAAGATAGTCTGGGCGAGCCGCGCGCAGCCGATATTATCTGGCGCGCGCAAAATGATATTGCCGTAGACGGCGAAGCAGCCGAAAAAGTAGTAAAGCTGGTCGAAGCGCTGGACGATGTAGATGACGTCCAGAATGTCTATGCCAATTTCGACATTTCGGAAGAGGTGCTGCAACAACTTTCGGCCTAAGGCAGAAGGGAAAGCATGTGAGCGCTGCAAAAAGACGCCTTATCGGATTGGACCCGGGTCTT
Organism: Alphaproteobacteria bacterium; assembly: GCA_009920875.1. Taxonomy (GTDB): domain Bacteria; phylum Pseudomonadota; class Alphaproteobacteria; order RS24; family RS24; genus UBA8337. Next base: position 18,164 of record RFZE01000013.1, read on the forward strand.
CGGTTCACCGGTTGGGGTATTGTCGATATGCAGGGCAGCAAGCTGACCCATATCGGCAATGGCGCAGTGCGCTCTGATGCCTCTTTATCTCTCGCAGAACGGCTTTTGCAATTGGATGAAGGCTTGGATGAAGTGGTGCAGGAATATGCGCCTGACCATGCCGCCGTTGAACAAACATTCGTCAATCGTGACGGCGCGGCGACTTTGAAGCTCGGACAAGCGCGCGCCGTTTGTTTATTGGTGCCGGCGCGGCGACACATCGGCGTTAGCGAATATGCGCCCAATTTCATCAAGCGCAGTGTCACCGGGTCGGGTCACGCCGACAAACATCAGATTAAAACCATGGTGCAAATGATGCTGCCGCAGGCCGAAATTGCCAATGAGCATGCGGCTGACGCGCTGGCGGTCGCCATTACGCTGGCCCATGCCGGTGATTTTGGCGGCAAAATGCAAGCGGCGATTGAACGCGCCGAAACAAAAGGAGCGGTCATATGATTGGCCGTTTGCGCGGGCGCGTCGACGGGCGCGGCGATGGCTGGGTGCTGATTGATGTCGGCGGCGTCGGCTATATGGTCGAAGGCTCGGCGCGCATGTTGGATAATTTACCGGGCGATGGCGAAGCGGTTTCGCTGGCCATTGAAACTTATGTGCGCGAGGACCAATTGCGGCTGTTCGGTTTTGCCAGCGAAGAGGAAAGAAGCTGGTTTCGTCTGCTGATGGGTGTGCAAGGGGTCGGGGCAAAAGTCGCTTTGGCCATTCAAGGCGTGTTGTCGGCTGATGATTTGACGCAAGCCGTCGCGGCTGAAGACAAGGCGATGGTGGCGCGCGCGCCCGGCGTGGGGCCGAAAGTAGCACAACGCATTGTGCAAGAATTGAAAGATAAAATCCCCGAAGCGCAATTCATTGCTGCTGCCGGTCATAAGGTTGATGGCGAAGGCGGCAAGGTTTTGGAAGAGGCCTTATCGGCCCTGACCAATCTCGGCTATCAGCGCGTGCAGGCCAATCAGGCGCTGATGGCGGCGCGCGGAAAGCTTGGCGATGAGGCCGGCTCGATTGAAGCGCTCATCAAACAAGCCTTGAAAGAGATGGCGTGATGAGCGAGCGATTGATTGACCAAAACATGCAATCGGAAGATGCCGATGCCGCCATGCGTCCAAAAACGCTGGAAGATTTTGTCGGCCAACAAAAAGGGCGCGAAAATCTCGCCGTCTTTATCGAAGCGGCGAAAAAGCGCGGTGATGCGCTCGACCATGTTTTGCTGGCCGGCCCGCCGGGGCTGGGTAAAACCACTTTGGCGCAAATTGTGGCACGCGAATTGGGCACCGGATTTCGCTCCACTTCGGGGCCGGTGATTACCAAAGCCGGTGATTTGGCAGCACTTTTGACCAATCTTGAACCGCATGATGTGTTGTTTATCGACGAGATTCACCGCCTCAGCCCGGCCGTTGAAGAAGTGCTTTATCCGGCAATGGAAGATTTTGAGCTGGATTTAATCATTGGTGATGGTCCGGCGGCGCGCTCGGTGAAAATTGACCTGCCACCTTTTACTTTGGTCGGCGCGACCACCCGCTCGGGCCTGCTGACCACGCCTTTGCGCGACCGTTTCGGCATTCCGATTTATCTCGGTTTTTACACCCATGAGGAACTCGAATTCATCATTCGCCGCAATGCCGCTTTGATGGGGCTGGAAATGAGCGATGATGGGGCGCAGGAAATTGCCTCGCGCGCGCGCGGCACGCCGCGTGTTGCCGGTCGTTTGCTGCGTCGTGTGCGCGATTTTGCCAATGTCGAGGGGGCTGACC
>RFZE01000121.1 GCA_009920875.1 Alphaproteobacteria bacterium
ATAAGTTAGATGTGAAGTTTTGAAGCTCATTAAAAATAATATCTGAATTTGAAACCCATTTACTTAGTATAAGAAAAATGAGAATAATGAAAGGAATTAGGGTAAATAAAAAGTAAAAGCTGGTGGTGGCACACAACGAAAAAAAACGATGTTGACTAAGATTTTGTGAGAAGTGAGTAAAGTAAAACTTACTTTTCCAGCTCTGCATTAAAAGCCGCGCTATCGCCGTCATGGTGGGCATGGCAATAAGTGCCGGTGTGCAATTCGACAATATCGGCTCCCAGCTTGGCCGAGGCGCGGATTTGCGCTTCATCGGCATCAATAAAAAGCGATACGCGAATACCGACTTTTTTCAGCGGGTCGATAATGCTCGGCAATTTATTGTCATTGGCGACCACATCAAGCCCACCTTCTGTCGTCACTTCTTGGCGTTTCTCCGGCACAATACAGCATGCATTGGGCTTGTGGCGCAGCGCGATTTGCAACATTTCTTCCGTCGCCGCCATTTCAAGATTGAGCGGCAAACCGATACCACCGGCCAGTCGGGCAATATCATCATCGCCAATATGACGGCGGTCTTCGCGTAAATGCGCGGTAATGCCATCGGCACCGGCGCGTGCGGCGAGCTCAGCGGCACGCACAGGGTCGGGCAAACCGCCGCCGCGTGCATTACGAATGGTCGCCACATGGTCAATATTGACGCCCAGTCTCAATTTATCACTCTCTGCCATCAGCCCTATTTAGCATCATTTTCTGCGGCTGCACTGCGTTTTCTATCAAGCCGCTCTTGCCGTTGTTTTTGATAGGCAGCGATAGACCAAAGACTGGGATAATAAACCATCAGCCCCATAATCAGACCAACGGGAATCCAACCGATCATCATCGGGCCGATAACCGGGAGCAATGTTCCCATTGGCGCATCGAGAAGAAGCTCAATGGATAATTGCAGCAACTCCCTGTCATCTGCATTGCGTCCGAGTAAAAAATTGCCGGTGTTAAAAGTGGCCAGCCAAATAAAGGGAAAGCTGGCCGGATTGCCGACCCATGTGCCGAGCACGGCAGCGATAAAATTACCGCCGATAAAATAAATAATGATGGCGCACCAAATAATATGCGTGCCCAAAATAGGATTGGCTGAGGCAAAAGCACCGATTGCCAAACCCAAAGCAATGGAATGCGGTGTGCCGGAAAGCCTGATGGTGCGCTGCCAAAGATATTTGGTCGCCCGCCCCCAACCTTCACGCGGCCAGAAAAACTGGCGCAGCCGTTCGAAAAATGTTTGTGGATTGCGACGCTTGAACATGAGACGCGCCTATTTGAGGCCGCGACTTCCCGGCTTGATTGCCGGAACATCTGCCAAATCGGCGGGCACATTATCCGCGCTAAAGGTTTCAACCGAAATGCTTGCGAGGCTGGCCAGTGTCACACCGATATCTGCCGTGCCGCCGGAGCGGTCAATCAGGCAGCCGGCACTGACGACATGGCCGCCATGCGCGCCTATTGCGGCAATCGCCTCGCGCGATGACAGGCCGGTCGTGACGATATCTTCAATCATCACCACATTGGCGTTTTCAGACAGGTGAAAGCCGCGCCGCAAGGTAAACTCGCCATCTACACGTTCGAGAAACATGGAGTCGACATTGAGCGCGCGCGCCACTTCGTGGCCGATAATCAACCCGCCCATTGCCGGTGCGACCACGCAATCAATCGCCCCGCCGGCATTATCCGTGATTTTTGCGGCCAGCGCCTCAGCGAGGCGCGCAGCGCGCCTTGTGTCCATCAGCACCCGCGCGCATTGCAAATAGGTGCGACTGTGCAAACCGGAAGACAAAATAAAATGCCCTTCAAGCAGGGCCTCCGCATCACGGAATTCATCGAGCACTTGGTCTGGTGTCATATTAATTCTCGGTCGCCCCACCAAAAATGACCCGCTTGGCCTCGCTGATAACGCGGCTGCCTTTCAGCGCATTAACCAGCTGTTCCATATGTTCTTTGTCGCGCACTTGCACATCCACCGTCAGGTCGCAGAAATCTTCATTGAGATGAATTAACGACAGATTCGTAATATTGGCATCAAAATCTGCAATGGTCTGGGTGATGACGCTGAGCGAGCCGGTGCGATTGACCGCTGTCAGATGCACGCGGCTGGCGAATAATTGGGTGCTTTCTTTTTCCCATTTCATCGGCACCCAGCGCTCGCGGCTGTCTTCAAAGGCTGCCAATTCGCGCGCATTGGACGGATAGACAACCACGCCCTGCCCCGGTGTCACAATGCCGACAATGTCATCGCCGGGCAGTGGGAAAAAGTTTTCCGCCACATTAACAACCGTGCCATACAGCGCACCATTAACCGGTATCATGGCAGCGCCTTGCCGGCCTGCCTTATCGGGCCGACCGATGAGACCGCGCATGGCACCGGCAAAGCGGTCGCGCTTACGCAAAGCCTTTTTCGGCATGGTGGCCAGCAGCACATCGGCGGCAGAAATCGTGCCGCGCCCGACCGCCTCATAAAGCGCGTCTATGCTGTTGAAAGACAAGACACCGAGCGCGCGGTCAAGCACGCTGACCGAGCTTTCGACCGCCTCTGCGGCGAACAGATTATCAATCATCTGCGCGCCCAGCTTGATGAAGTCAGCCGCTTCGCGCTCGCGCAAAGCATGGCGAATGGCGGCGCGCGCCTTGCCCGTATGCACATGATTGAGCCAATTTTCGCTCGGCAATTGCTCATCGCCGCGAATGATTTCAATCTCATCGCCGTTTTTCAGCAAAGTGCGGAACGGCAATTTGAGGCCGTTAATGCGCACGCCGATACAGCTATTGCCAATCTCGGTATGCACGGCATAGGCGAAATCCAGCGCTGTTGCGCCGCGCGGCATGGCAATCAAACGCCCTTTCGGGGTGAAGCAGAACACTTGGTCATTGAACAATTCGAGCTTGGTGTTTTCCAAAAACTCTTCCGCCGAGCCGCCGTTTTTCAACTGCCCGACCATATCTTGCAGCCAAGCAAACGGCTCGATTTTGGCCGTGTCGGGATAGTCTTCCGTGCTGTCCTTATAGGTCCAATGCGCGGCCACGCCGCGTTCGGCAATATCGTGCATATGCTCGGTGCGAATTTGCACCTCCACACGCTGCTGATTGGGGCCGATAACCGTGGTGTGCAATGATTGATAGCCGTTCAGCTTGGGCGTTGAGATGTAATCCTTATAGCGCCCGGGCACATAGCGGAAATTGCGATGCAGCACGCCGAGCGCCTGATAGCAGGCGACCTCATCGGCCACGACAACGCGATAGCCGAACACGTCAGACAGCTGCTCCAGCGAAATCGACTTGTTTTGCATTTTGCGCCAAATCGAAAACGGCCGCTTTTGCCGCCCATGCACATGGGCTTTGATGCCGTTCTCGCCCAACAGCACGGAAAACTCATAGGCGATGGCTTCCAGCATATCGCCGCTATCTTGCTTCAATTCGTCGAGCCGCTCGACAATCAGGTCGCGCCCCTCTTTATTGACTTCGGCAAAGGCGAGGTCTTCCAGCTCGTCGCGGAAGTTTTGCATGCCGACGCGACCGGCCAAAGGCGCATAAATATCCAGCGTTTCTTGCGCGATGCGTTTGCGCTTTTTGTCGGAGGAAATGAAATGCAGCGTGCGCATATTGTGCAGCCGGTCGGCCAGCTTGACCAAAAGAATGCGCACATCACTGGCCGTGGCCAGCAGCAGCTTACGGAAGTTTTCGGCCTGCGCCATATCGGCGGAAGACAATTCGAGCAATGACATTTTGGTCACGCCATTGACCATATCGGCAATTTCGCGGCCAAAGATTTTCTCAATCTCGCCAAAGGTCGCGTCCGTATCTTCAATCGTGTCGTGCAAAAGCGCGGTGGCGATGCTGGCCGTGTCGAGGCGCAAATCGGTAAGAATGCCAGCCACTTCCACCGGATGCGAATAATACGGGTCGCCCGAGGCGCGTTTCTGGTCGCCATGCTTTTGCGTGGCATACACATAGGCGCGATTCAAAAGCTCCTCATTGGCGCGCGGCTCATAGGAGATGACGCGATCTACAAGTTCATATTGGCGCATCATGGGTCAACACTCCCCGCGCGCCCGGGCAATAGGATTATGAAAAGGCTTAGTCAGACGCACCGCCGCGACCATCGCCCCTGTCTTTCGGGGCCGAAGCTTCAAGCGATTGCAAAGCAGCCAGAATGTCATCTTCGCTCATTTCTGCCATTGGCGCGGCCTCAGCCTCGCTTTGTGTCGCCGG
>RFZE01000122.1 GCA_009920875.1 Alphaproteobacteria bacterium
AGCGCGTGCCGGGAAATTTCGTCTAAAATTTTATGAAAGTTTCCGATAAATATTAATAAAAATAAAGAGTAATAAATTTCAACTTTAATCCAAATAAAAAAATATTTGTATTAAATTAAAACGGAAACACGATCAAAAATTAAAAACATGTTAAAGTCTATATTGCCTTATTCATTCATGCGCACTGTAGCGCGGATGTAGATCGGATCGTCATGAAGACGACTGGCCTTCGAAAAAGACCGAAGGACAGAATCCAGGAAGGAGCGAAAATGCGACGAGCTCTCGCGATCGTGGCACTGACCGTCACCACTGCATTAAGCGGCACCGCGCCGCGGCCGGAAGCGGCGCCTCAACCCTGCCCGCCCATTGCGGCACGCCCGACACAATTATCGGTCACCCAAATTGAGACCTTGCTGCACAATCCCTATGAAATTTACGCCCGCAAAATATTGAATTTGCGCGCCCTTGATGCGGTTGATGCAGCGCCCAATGCGGCCCATCGCGGTATTTTTTTACATGCGCTGATGGAAAAATTCATCGCCGGTGGCCAACATTTATCGGCCCGTGCGGCGCAGGCCTTTATGGCACTGGCCAAACAAGAAGAGGCTTTGCATGGCGGCGGCGCTGCGCTGATGCAGTTTTGGCAGGCGCGCTTACACGCATTGGCAACATGGCTGGCCGATTATGAGGGGCGCCGCGCCGCGCATATTGAGCAAAGCCATGTCGAGCTGAGCGGTCGGTTAAAATTGGGTGATTTTACCCTGACCGCCAAAGCCGACCGTATCGATCGGCTGAAAAACGGCCGCTTTGAGATTATTGATTATAAATCCGGTCAACCGCCGGGTGATAATCGGGTCAAAAATCATTTGGCGCCGCAATTGACCTTGGAAGCGGCGATTTTGCGCGATGGCCAATTTGGCGAAAAAGACGCAAAATTATCGGGCCAAAGCGCGGCGCTGACCTATTTGCGCTTGAGCGGACGCACCCCCGCAGCCGAGCCGAAAAGCCTTGCTGCGGACGATAAGCTGATTGACGGGGCGTTGGATATGCTGCGCCGTCTGGTGGCCGCTTATGACAATGAAGCGCAGCCTTATCTTGTGCATATTCGCCCGCGCCCACGCTTCGGCCTGCGCCATCTCAACGATATGCCGTTTGACCATTTGGCGCGCTGCCCCGAATGGCAAGAGGAGGACGAGCTATGAGCGGCGCGGCCGAGACCACGCAAGCGGCCCTTAACCCGCATGGCTCGGCTTGGGTCGGGGCCAATGCGGGTGCCGGCAAAACCTATATTTTGGTGTCGCGATTGGTGCGCCTTATGTTGGATGGGGTGGCCCCCGAAAAACTGCTTTGCCTGACCTATACACGCGCCGCCGCCGCCGAAATGCAGGGTCGCCTGTTTGACCTATTGGCCGAATGGGCGCTGCTCGACAATGACGCATTATTGGATGCCATTGCGCAGCGCTTGGGCATGACGGCCGACGCCAAAACGCTGGCCGCAGCGCGCGTCTTATTTGCCCGCGCTTTGGAGACGCCGGGCGGGTTGCGGGTGCAAACCATTCACGGCTTTTGCGAAAGCCTGCTGAAACGCTTCCCGCTGGAGGCCGGCCTGTCGCCGCATTTTGACCTGATGGATGAGCAAGATGCGCAAAATTTACAGACCGGGCTGATTGCCGATTTGCTGCTGCGCGACCAAAGCCCGACGCGGGCTGCAGCCACGGCGACGCTGACCCGGGCATTGGCGGAAAATGACATTATGGCGCTGGGGCGGCAAATATTGGCGCGGCGTGAATATTTTGACCGCCACCGAGCCGCCGCAAATTTACACGAATTGGCCAAGGCCATGCAGCTTGATGCTGTGCGTGAAAGCCAGGGTGAATTGCCGCAAGCGGCTATTTTATTGGCCGCGGCGGGGGCAGAATTTGTCGCCACGGCGCGCGCCGCGCTGCCTTGGTATGAGAGCGGCGGTGCCAATGATAAAAAGCAGGCCCAACGCCTCGAAAACTGGTTGGCGGTTTTTGAAAAAGCCGAACAGGGCGACGGCGAAACCGCCTGGCTGTATTTACGCGAGGTGTTTTTCACCGATAAGGGCGGCGCGCGCAAAAGCCTTTATACAAAAGCGCTGGCCGCGCAAAACCCGCAACTGGCCGAGGCCATGGACGCGGCGGCAATGGCTATGGCGCAGCTTGATGAAAAGCTGAAAGCACTGGCCAATTACCGCCTGACGGCGGCGCTTTATGATTTTGCCGACGCCCTATTGAGCGGCTATGCGGCGGAGAAAAACCGCCGTGGCGTGCTCGATTATGACGATTTGGTGGCGATGACCGACCGTATGCTGAGCGGCCATGGCGCAGCGCAATGGGTGTTGTTCAAAATCGATAATGGTCTCGACCATATTTTGGTCGATGAAGCGCAAGATACCAGCCCGGCGCAATGGCGGGTCATCACCGCATTGGCCGATGCGTTTTTTGACGATGCCGGTCTGTCGGGTGGCGAAGCACGGCCGCGCACAATATTTGCCGTTGGCGATGAAAAACAATCCATCTTCAGCTTTCAAGGCGCTGACCCGAGCGGCTTTGAGCGCCAGCGCCGTTATTTTGAGGCGGCCATCACCGCCATTGGCGGACAATTCGCCTATGTCCCCATGACCTTGTCTTGGCGCTCGGCACCGCAAATTTTGAAAGCCGTCGATTTGGTTTTTGCCGATGAAAAGCACCGCCACGGCGTGACCGCAGGCAATCGGGAAATGCACCATATTGCCGAGCGCGCGAAAGCCATCGGTCATGTTGAAATATGGCCGGCGCTTGAAACCCCGCGTGAAGAAGATGTATCGGCGGCATGGCAAATTCCTGAAGCCGGACAATCGGGTGGCCGCCGCAAATTGGCGCAAACCATTGCCGACAAAATCAGCGCGCTTTTACAAGACCAGACCCAAAACATAAAACCCGGCGATATTTTGGTTTTGGTGCGCAAACGCGATGGCTTTGTGCCGGAGTTGAGCCGTGCATTGAAACGCCGTTCTATTGACGTCGCCGGCGCCGACCGCATGGTGCTGCTGCAGCAATTGGCGGTCGCCGATATGCTGGCCGCTTTGGATGTTGCGCTCAACCCGACCGATGATATGGCGGTCGCCATATTTCTGCGCAGCCCGCTTGGCGGGCTTGATGAAGACGCGCTCTTCGCGCTGGCGCATGGCCGCAAAGCAAGCTTGTTCGCCGCTTTGCAACAAGCCGCCGAAACCGGCAAGGATGCCGCGATAAAAGCCGCTTTTGAACGCCTTGGCTGGCTCCTGCGCCAGTGCGATTTTCTCTCACCCTATGACTTGCTGGCGCAATTTTTGGGTGCGCAAGGGGGGCATGAATTATTGAGCCGTCGCTTGGGGCCGGAGATTGACGACCCGTTAAGTGAATTGCTGCGCTTGGCCTTGGCCTATGAAGCGCGGAACCCGGCCAGCCTGCAAGGCTTTGTTCATTGGTTGCGACAAGGCAGTCAGGACATTAAGCGCGATATGGAAGCGGGCGGCGGTGCCGTGCGCATTATGACCGTGCATGGTGCCAAAGGACTGGAAGCACCGATTGTGTTTCTGCCCGATACATGCCGCGCTGCCGATGGCGGCGCTAATGCCGACCGCGTGCAATTTACCGATATGGCAGGCAGTGAAAATGTGCCGCTATGGCGCGCCAGCGCCGCGTTGCGTGATCGCCATAATGCGGCGCAAGCCGAAGCGGCGCGCCAAGCCGCCCTGCAGGAAGAAAAGCGGCTTTTATATGTTGCCATGACGCGCGCGCGCGACCGGCTTTATATTGGCGGTTGGCTGCCAAAAGGTCGCCAGCACCCGCCCGAGGATAGCTGGTATGCCCTATTGAGCGAGACATTGGACATCACCGCGCGTGAGGATTTGGCCGCCGGTGAAATGGCCTTGCAAAAGTCAGCTGATGACGTGCTGCTTGAAACGGCGCATGCGCCATTACCCGTCACGCCAAATTGGGTGCATGACAAACCGAGCGACATGCCGGATATGTCGGATTTTTTCGGCAATAAAATTTTTTCCCCTTCCGGCCTCGCCGATCGCGGTGACGGTTTGGCCGGTCGCGGCTTGGATGATGAGGGTTTGCGCATGGCTGCCGAACGCGGCCGCATCATTCAC
>RFZE01000123.1 GCA_009920875.1 Alphaproteobacteria bacterium
CCATCAGTTCGGTCAAAGCGCCATAGACTAGCCGTTGCTTAGCCAGCAGACCCTTGCCCTCAAAGGCTGAGGAGATGACCTCCAGAGAAAAGTGACCGCCACCGCCAGTGACTGATTTATTAAGCGCAGCCGGCGTATTGATGGCGATCCGCGAAATCGGCGTCGTCTTGAACGCATCCATAAACGCCTGCACCGCGGCCAAACGCGCTTCAATATCATCGCGACATGTCAAAGGCGCATTAAGCCGCGACGCCAAAAGCCGCGCCCCGCCGGCGGTCACCGTGGCATCCAAAACATGCAGCAGACTGCCTTCGCGCGCGCCCGATAAGGTGCGGTTCAACTCAAGATTGCTGCGCGTCGCTGCGTCAAGCGCCATGATTTGCGCATCACGCTCCACCTGCGGCGCTTTCAGGCAAATTTGTGTGTCATATTGTGTCGCTTTAAAATAGCTGAGAATCTGCGCGCAAGCGAGATTGACGGCGGCCCCTTCATGCGCCAACCCGTCACGGCAGGCAATGCCGAAATCGGCGGCGATTTTCTCGGCTGCCAGCTTTGACGTCACATCGCCGACCGTCGATATCATGGGCCTCACAGGGGACGCGCCATCGCCTTGGCTGTCGTGCAAAAGCGCGCCGAGCGCAGGGCTCTCGGCCATGACAGCGGCCACCGCATCGGGGACAATAATCTCGCATGGGCGCAAGCGCGCCAACAGCGCCGGCAACGCATCGGCATTGCAGGCGCTGGCAAAAAACGCGCCGGTCGACATATCAGCCCAGGCGACCGCCCAATCGGCTTTCGGTGCCTTACCGCGGCACGCCAAAGCGGCGATGAAATTATCCGCCTTGGCATCAAGCAAGCTGTCCTCATTGAGCGTTCCGGCCGTGACCAGACGCACCACTTCGCGGCGCAACACGGATTTTGAGCCGCGCTTTTTGGCCTCAGCCGGATCCTCGGTTTGCTCGCAAATGGCAACACGGAACCCGGCTTTGATGAGGCGTTGCAAATAGCTTTCGCTGGCGTGATAAGGCACGCCGCACATAGGCACGGCAGCCCCCAAATGCTTGCCGCGATGGGTCAAGGTAATGTCAAGCGCCGCGGCCGCGGCGACCGCATCGTCAAAAAACAATTCGTAAAAATCGCCCATGCGATAAAACAAAAGCGCATCTTGATGGGCTTGCTTAATCGCCAAATATTGCGCCATCATCGGCGTCGGCTTATCACCCATGGCAGGCTTGGCGGCCTTGGCGGCGCTATTTTCAGGGCTGGTAGCGGAAGCGGACATGGCCTTTAGTTTAGCAAAGCGCGCGCCTTGCGACACGCTTTGAGCCTGTTTCGGGCACAAAAAGCTGTTGAATTTATTTTGCTTTTCTTGACCGCGCCTGCTTGTCTTTGCTGCCCCAAAGCCCTAAAAGCCCATAGAACAGAGACGCATATGAGTGATACGGATAAAAATTTTACCGATGAGGAAGCCTTACGCTTTCATGCAAACGGCAAGCCGGGCAAGCTTGAAATAAGCCCCACCAAACCGATGGCGACCCAACGGGATTTGTCGCTCGCCTATTCGCCGGGCGTCGCCGTGCCGGTCGAGGCGATCGCGGAAAATGCCGATGCCTCATATGATTTGACGGCGCGCGGCAATATGGTGGCAGTGATTTCCAATGGCACGGCCATTTTGGGGCTCGGCAATTTGGGGGCGCTGGCCTCCAAGCCGGTCATGGAAGGCAAGGCGGTTTTGTTCAAACGCTTTGCCGATGTCGATTCCATTGATTTGGAGCTTGATACACAAGACCCGCAAGAGATTGTCGATGCGGTCAAATATATGGGCCCGAGCTTTGGCGGCATTAATTTGGAAGACATAAAGGCACCCGATTGCTTCATTATTGAGCAGCAATTGCGCGAGCTGATGGACATTCCCGTGTTTCATGACGACCAGCACGGCACGGCGATTATTTGCGCCGCCGGCCTTATCAATGCGCTGCATTTGACCGGCAAGGAAATGAAAGACATTAAAGTCTGCGTCAACGGCGCCGGCGCCGCCGGCATTGCCTGCCTTGAGCTTATCAAAGCCATGGGCGTGGCGCATGACAATGCGATTTTATGCGACACAAAAGGGGTCATTTATAAGGGCCGCAAAGAGGGCATGAACCAATGGAAATCGGCCCATGCCGCTGACACGAAAGCGCGCAGCCTGGCCGATGCGATGAATGGGGCGGATGTGTTTTTGGGCCTGTCGGTCAAAGGCGCCGTGACCGAGGATATGGTTAAAACCATGGCCGATAAGCCGATTATTTTTGCCATGGCCAATCCCGATCCGGAGATTACACCGGAAGAAGTTGCCGCCATTCGCGACGATGCCATTATGGCGACCGGACGCTCGGATTATCCCAATCAGGTCAATAATGTTTTGGGCTTTCCGTATATTTTCCGCGGCGCTTTGGATGTGCGCGCCACCACCATTAATGATGCGATGAAAATTGCCTGCGCCGAGGCTCTGGCCATGCTGGCGCGTGAAGATGTCCCCGATGAAGTGGCCGCTGCCTATGATGGCGAGCGCCCGCGCTTTGGCCCGCGCTATATTATTCCGGTGCCGTTTGACCCGCGCCTGATCAGCGAAATTCCGCCTGCCGTGGCACGCGCCGCCATGGATAGCGGTGTGGCGCGTGCGCCGATTGTCGATATGGAGGCCTATCAAGACCGCCTGAAAGCGCGGCTTGACCCGACCGCCAGCTCGATACAAATCATCATGAACAAATCCAAGCAAAACGCCAAACGGATGATTTTTGCCGAGGGCGAGCAAGAGCAGGTCATTCGCGCCGCCGTTGCCTATAAGGATTTGGGGCTGGGTGAGCCGATTCTCGTCGGCACCGAGCAAATTGTCCGCGACAATATGAAGGCCTTGGGGCTTGACGGACGCGACGATATTGAAATCCGTGACACGCGCGCCTCTGATCGCGTTGGCGATTACAGCGGATTTTTATTCGAACGGCTGCAACGACGCGGCCGCTTAATGCGCGATTGCGAGCGCATGGTGGCCAATGATCGCAATATTTTCGGCGCTTGCGCTTTGGCGCGCGGCGATGCTGACGCCATGGTCACCGGCGTCACGCGCTCTTATTCCATTACCTTGGAAGAAGTCTCGAAAGTCATTGACCCGCGCCCCGGCCAGCGCGTGATGGGCATGTCCATGCTGGTCACCCGTCCCGGACGCACCGTCATGGTGGCCGACACCAATGTCATTGATATGCCGAGCGCTGAAGAGCTGGCCGATATTGCGTGCCAAAGCGCCGCCACGGCGCGCGCCTTGGGCCATGAGCCGCGCGTTGCCATGCTCGCTTATTCCACTTTCGGTCATCCCGAAGGCGACCGATCGGTTTATGTGCGCGAGGCGGTCAAACTCCTGGATGCGCGCAATGTTGATTTTGAATATGAAGGCGAAATGGCCGCCGATGTGGCGCTCAATCGCGAAGCCATGCAGCGCTATCCGTTTTGCCGCTTGACCGAGCCGGCCAATGTTTTGGTCATGCCGGCCATTCACTCGGCTTCCATTTCGACCAAAATGTTGGAAGAATTGGGGCAAGCAACGCTGATCGGCCCTATCCTTATCGGTCTGGCGCAGCCGGTGCAGATTGCCCGTATCGGCGCAACCGCCACCGAAGTGCTCAATATGGCGGCGATTGCCGCTTATGGTCTGGAGAGCATTTAGCTTTTAGTCCCGCATCACGCATGGCCGCGCCACACCAAAGCTGTGGCAATATCTTTATCCGTCACCCCGTCGCGACCGGCCAAATCGGCGAGACTGCGCGCGACGCGCAAAATGCGGTTAAAGCCGCGCGCCGTGAGCCCACCATCATCAATAATCGCATCGAGCAATTTGCGACCGCGTCCATCCGGCGCCGCCAAAGCGCGCAAAGCCTCACCATCAAGCCGCGCATTCAGGCAATTTTGCCGCGCCAATTGTGTTTCTTGTGCGCGCCCCACGCGGTCTGCAATCGCCGCACTGCTTTCGCCTTTTTCATCATCTATCATTTGCGATAGCGGCACGGGCGGCACATTAATGCGAATGTCGAAGCGGTCGAGCA
>RFZE01000124.1 GCA_009920875.1 Alphaproteobacteria bacterium
GGCGATGGTTTTCGCAAGGCTTGGACCTTCAAAAACAAATCCACTGTAGGCTTGAACCAAGGATGCACCGGCACGGATTTTTGCACGATAATCGGCCCGTCATCCATTTCAGGGCGCATATAGTGAACAGTGCAGCCATGCTCTTTATCGCCTGCTTCCAGCGCCCGCTTATGGGTATGCAGCCCTTTATATTTGGGCAAGAGTGACGGGTGGATGTTGAGCAAGCGGTCGGGCCAGCCATTGACGAAATCTTCCGTCAGCAGGCGCATGAAGCCGGCGCAGCAAATCAACTCAATATTGGCGGCGCGCAAGGTTTCGCCGAGCTTGGCGTCAAATGCTTCGCGGCTGTCGAAACTTTTATGGTCTATCACCGTGCAGGCAATGCCAGCCTCTTTGCAAATCTCAATGCCACCGGCATCGGGGCGATTGGTAACGGTCAGCACCAATTCGGCAGGCACATCGGCTTTTGCAATATGGCGCGCCAATGTTTGCATATTGCTGCCGCGACCGGAAAAGAGAATGGCTATTTTGACGGGGCTGCCGCTCATCCTTTTATGGACCCGCTGAAAGTGACGGCCTCGCCGTCGCGCGGCACCAATGTGCCGATGGGAATAACCGTCTCATTATTGGCGGCCAGCATGGCCATCACATCGGCCAAGCCGTCAGGTGACACAATCAACGCCATGCCAATGCCGCAATTGAAAGTGCGCAACATTTCTTCGCTTTCAATACTGCCGACGCTTTGCAGCCATTTGAAAATTTCAGGCATATTCCATGCCGACAGGTCAATCTGCGCCGATAACTCATCCGGCAGCACGCGCGGCAGATTCTCCTGAAAACCACCGCCTGTAATGTGCACCAAGCCCTTAATCGGTGCGTTGGCGCGCAAGGCTTGCAGTATGGGCTGCACATAAATACGTGTCGGCGTCAGCAAATCTTCGGCAACAGATTTATTGCTATTGGCAGGGCTCGGCGCATCCCATGCCAGACCCTCATGCTCAACCAATTTGCGCGCCAGAGAGAAACCGTTGGAATGAAGCCCGTTGGAGGTCAGGCCGAGAATGACATCACCGTCGGCCATATCATCGCGCGGCAGAATTTTGCGTCGTTCAACGGCGCCGACGGAAAAACCGGCTAGGTCATAATCACCCGCTGCATACATGCCGGGCATTTCGGCCGTTTCGCCTCCAATCAGCGCGCAATTGGCTTGCCGACAGCCTTCGGCAATACCGGCAATCACATCAGTGGCGGCGTCGACATCAAGTTTGCCCGAGGCAAAATAATCGAGAAAGAAAAGCGGCTCGGCGCCTTGCACAATCAAATCATTGACACACATGGCGACGAGGTCGATGCCGACCGTATCGTGAATGCCACTTTCAATGGCAATTTTCAATTTTGTGCCGACACCGTCATTGGCGGCCACCAATACGGGGTCGTCAAACTTGCACGCAGCAAGGTCAAACAAACCGCCAAAGCCGCCGAGGTCGCTATCGGCGCCGGTGCGCGCGGTTGCCTTGGCCAGCGGCGCAATGCGCTCAACCAGCGTATTACCTGCCTCAATATCAACGCCGGCCTCGGCATAAGTCACGGGAGGTTTGTTGTGGCCTGATTTGTCGCCCATGGAATCGTTTCTATGTATTTGGTCGGATGCCTTAAAATAGCCTGCATCACGCCTAAAGTAACCACTTAAATCAGCATTGCGGGGAAGATGTCCCCGCGTTAGGTTGCGCGCATGAAATTTATTCGGTTCATTCTTGCCTTTGGCCTGTTTCTGGCCTCTCCCGTCGCGGCGGGAAACGTCTTTCAGGTTGACCGCATCAAGGTTGATGTCTCCGCGACGTCAACGACCTTGGCGCGCAGCACCGCTTTGCAGCAAGGTCAAGCGCGCGCGCTTTCAATTGCCATGCGACGTTTGGCGAAGCAAGAAGAATGGGAAAAACTGCCCGATATTCGCACGCTGGATATTGAAAATATGGTTGAGGTACTGCGCATCAGCGATGAGAAAACCGGCCCGACGCGCTATTTGGCGACACTCTCAATCCAGTTTAAGGCTGCACCTTTGCGCGATTTATTGCGTAGCTATGGCGTAGCGGTGACCGAAGTGCAAAGCAAACCCGCTTTGCTGCTGCCGGTGCTGGAAGATTTGCAAGGCTTACAAGCGTGGGGAGAGCATTGGTGGCAAACAAGCTGGCGCGATTTTGATATCGACAATAATCCCGCGCCGCTTTTGCTGCCGCTTGGTGGGCTTGATGACTCGCTGATTGCCAATGCGGAAGATATTCTGATTGGTGACCCGGCCAAGTTGCAAATGCTGAATGACCGCTATGGCACACAGACCGTCATTGTGGCGCATGCGCTGGCAGATGTGGAAGGTCAGCTTGGCGTGACCGCTTATATATTCGGTGAAGAGGAAAGTGACGTGATTGTGCGCACTTATCGCACTGGCGAGCCGCATGAGGATATGGGGCGTGTGGCGATTGACGAAATCGCATCAGCGCTTGCCGAACGCTGGAAACAAGTCGCCGCAGTGGCCTCCGATGAGAAGCAAATATTGCGTGTGCGTGCCGATTATCCGAGCCTTAAAGAATGGACGCGGCTTTTGTCGCGCCTCAATGAGGCCAAGCTGGTGCGCGAAGTGACAATTGTTGAACTGGCCAAGAGCTATGCCTATCTTGACCTTGCTTATATTGGCTCAGTGACGCAGCTTGGTGGCAATCTGGGTCAGCGCGGCTTAATGTTGGTTGAAGGTGAGGCCGGTTGGACGGTGGTCACCGAAGAAAGCGCGGTGGTGCAATGATACAAATCCGTCTCACACATTTAATCGCCCTTATAGGCCTGTTTGTCGTGCTGTATTTATTGACCGCCCTGTCAGACATTATGCTGCCATTTGTTTTGGGCTTTGCGCTGGCCTATTTTCTCGACCCGCTGGCTGACCGCCTCGAAGCCTTGGGCATGCGGCGCAGCCTTGCGACGTTAACCATTACTTTCATTGTCGGCGTGGCTCTGCTTGCCGCCTTGGGTTTTGGATTGCCGATATTGGCGCAGCAAATCTCGCTCATCATCGCAGCCTTGCCGGGCTATATCAGCGATGTGCAGACTTGGCTATTGGCTCAAAACGTCGCCAAAGGGCAGAGCGAATTGGTCGCCGGCATGGGCGAGACGCTTTTGTCAGGCCTACAAAGCACCGCTTCCAGCATGCTGCTGACCGGACTTTCGTTTATCAATCTTCTGGCGCTGATGTTCATCACGCCGATTGTCGCCATATATATGCTCAATGATTGGGACCACATGGTGGCGCGCATTGACGAGATTTTGCCCGATGAGCAAGTCGAAATCATTCGGCATTTGGCGCAGCAAATCGACGAGACTTTGAGCGGCTTTGCGCGCGGTCAAATTCTTGTCTGTCTTTCCCTCGGCACGATTTATGCCATTGGCCTGTCCTTGGTCGGACTTGAGGGCGGGGTGATTGTCGGCGTATTTGCCGGTCTCATCAGTTTTATTCCCTATGTCGGTGCGGCTTTTGGCATGGTGTTGGCAGGGGCGCTCGGCCTTGGTCAATTCGGTTTTGATTTGGCGGCGCTGGGGATGATTGCCGTAGTGTTTTTTGTCGGTCAATTTCTTGAAGGCAATATTTTAACGCCGCGTCTGGTCGGTGACCGCGTGAAGCTGCATGCGGTTTGGATTATCTTTGCCTTGCTTGCCATGGGCTCCTTATTCGGCTTTTTGGGGCTTTTGCTGGCCGTGCCGCTGGCCGCCATAATCGGCGTTTTGGTGCGCCATGGGCTGACCCTTTACATGCGTGATTATGTCAACCGTTCCAAAGATGGCTGAACAACTGGTTTTTGATTTGCCGCAAAGGGCGGCTATGGGACGAGCGGCGTTTCTCATATCCGACAGCAATCGTGAGGCGGTCGCCCTGATTGACGGCTTTGCCGATTGGCAGATGTCGGTGCAATGGATTTATGGGCCGTCGGGCGCCGGTAAAAGTCACTTGGCGGCTGTGCTGGCGCACCAATGCAATGCGCTGACGATAGAGGCGGTGGCGCTGC
>RFZE01000125.1 GCA_009920875.1 Alphaproteobacteria bacterium
GGCCTTTTTCGGCCAACATATCGGCCAGTCGCAATGCCTCATCGCGATCACCTGCGCTGCGGAGTAATTTCAAAGTGCCAGGCGCCGCCGCGTCATAATCCAAATTCAGAAATTGCTGCAAAGCTTGCGTTTGCCGCGTTGAATATTCAGCCAAGTCAAAATTGGCGCGGGTAATCGCTTCATAAGTGCCGCGCCGCGAATTGCGGATAAATGATACCCCCCAGCCGATAAGCTTGGGCAGTTGGCTGACATGCAATTTCATGGCCGCATCGCGCTGAAACAGTGAGGCGAAAAGATGCCGCCCGATACCGGGATTGTTCCACGGGTCGGGCAGGCTGGGATGCAGACCGCCGCCATTGGCAAAGCTGGTGCCTTGCGCCACGGCGCTTTCACTGTCGAGCAACAGGCACGGCTTATCACGCGCGCTGAGTTCATAAAAACTCGTAACCCCCGCCAGACCCCCGCCGATAATGATTGTCAAATCCGTCGTCATTGGCGGCAAAATAGCAGCAATCTACGCTCTTAAGAAGGCTAGACAATTGGCACTACAAACGCCAATATAAAAGTAATTTTGGAGAGTTAGGTTATGACTGCAGTTGAATTAATGGGCGCACCCGGTTCGCCTTACACGCGCAAAATGCTGGCATTGATGCGCTATCGCCATATCGCCTATCGGATTTCATGGCAAAGTTTTACCTCGCAGGGTGACATTAACCACAAAGACCGCCCCAAGCCCAAAGTGTCGCTGCTGCCGACTTATTATTTTCCCGATGAGAATGGTGACATACAGGCCGTGACCGACAGCACGCCGATTTTGCGCCGCTTTGAAGAAGAATATGAAGACCGCAGCGTTATTCCGAATGATGCGGTTTTGAGTTTTCTCAACTGGCTGCTTGAAGATTATGGCGATGAATGGCTAACCAAAGCCATGTTCCATTATCGTTGGCATTATGCGGCCGACATCAAAAAAGCCGGATCGATTTTGCCACGCTGGGGCAATATATCGGCCAGCGATGAAGAAATTGAACCGCTGTCGAAATATGTCAGTGATCGCCAAACCGGCCGCCTGACCTATGTCGGCTCCAATGAGGTGACGAAAGAAACCATTGAAGGCAGTTTCAAGCGTTTCCTGACCTTGCTGAATGAGCATTTGCAGACAGCGCCTTATATTTTCGGTCAGCGACCAAGCTCCGCCGATTTTGCAATTTACGGGCAATTGACTTGTTTGGCGCTTTTCGACCCGACAGCAAGCGCCATTATCGTTTCGGAATTCCCGCGCATTTACGCTTGGGTTGAACTGATGGAAGATTTGTCAGGTCTGGCTGTGGCCGAAGATGATAGCGGCTGGCTCGATGCATCCAACGGTCTGCCCGCGACCTTGCGCCCACTCATCAGCGAATTGGCGACGCTTTACATTCCCTATCTCAAACTCAATGCCGAGGCTGTGTTGAGCGGCGCAGAACTGGTTGATGGCGAAGTTGACGGTCGTCCTTATCAGCAAAACCCATTCGCCTATCAGGCCAAATGCCTGCAATGGATTGGCGAGCAATATGCGGCACTGTCGGATGCCGACAAAGCCCGGCTGGCTGAGCTAACAGCGGAAACCGGTTTGGTAGAGGCGTTGAGCTAAAGCGAAAGACCACCGTCAGCGATAATCGTTTGCCCCTGTACATAGGCGGCAAGCGGCGATGCAAGGAATAAAGCAACGCCGGCCATATCTTCGGGCGTGCCGGCGCGGCGCAACGGAATGGCGCGCAGCGCGCCCTTCATGCGTTTTTCGTTTTCAGTGGTTATTGCCGTCAGCTTGGTTGGCACCAGGCCGGGGGCCAAACCATTGACGCGAATGCCGTCGCGCGCCCATGCCTGGCCCAGTGTTTTGGTCAGGCTGATGGCGGCAGCTTTTGACGCCGCATAGGCCGGATTGCCGATATTGGCCTGCATACCGGAAATGGAGCTGACAATAATGATGGCGCCATTGCTTTCAGCCAAAAACGGTTTGAACTTGCCGGCGCATGCCATAACGCTGTCAATATTGACGTCCATGACATAATCCCAACCCGGCTTTTTAAACTCTTCTTGCTGATAGCGCACCACGCCTTGCGACAATACCAGCACATCGAGCTGGTCAAAATCGGGCCGATGCGCGTCAATGGCTGCATGGTCGGCAACGTCGACACAGCTATAGTGCAGACCGCTTAAATCAGAGCCGTCAGCCGCCTCATAATCATCAGCCGAGGCGCGCGTGCCCCACACATGAACATCAGCGCCGCGGCTTAAAAAGCCATGCGCAATACCATTGCCAATGCCACTGGACCCACCGACAACGAGAACGGTCTTACCGCTAAAATCAAGTTCACTCATGAATGTCTCCCTGCCCCATTAGGCAGAGAAAACGCATTTATTGCAAGGCTTCGGGGCCGAAATCATAATCGAAAAGCTCAACCGCCACTTGAATGCTTGTGCGATTCAACAAAGTGACCGAACCCGATTTCAGGTTTTTCATTTCCGATTTGAGCAGCACCGGCACACCGTCAACTTTTTCAAAATCAATATTGGTCAGACGCTTTAAGGCCGCACCTTTGCGGTCGTAAAAAGTGATTTCGCGAATGGTATTGTCAGATTTGGCGATTTTATAATCGAGCTTTGAATACAGGTCTTTCTTGCTTTTAGGCGTGCTGGTAATGGCATAAAAATCTCCATCTTGGCTGACCAGCTTATGCGAATCTTGCTCGGCATCGCGTCCCATCAAATCGCTATAGGAAAAGTCAGAACCGAAAAAGCTTTCATGCTGTTGATTGCCTTTCAATTCACGCACACCGCCAAGCGAAGGCAGATAAACCCAACTTTGACGCTCATCAGAAGCGATATCCAATTCTGTCGAAAAGCCGACACCGCGCACGGAAGCCGGCTCGCGGAAGGTTGCAATCAGCTGACGGCGACCATCGCCTTGCTTGCTGACCAAGCGCAATAAGCGCTCGCGCTGTCGATTGCCTTTGCCTGTTGTCAAATTGACCTCCGCCACGGCAGATGGGAAATGCCCCATGACGGAATTTACCTTTTTCATAATCTCCTCACCGGTCTGTGCATGCGCGGCCGGTGACAGATAAATACAAAGGGAAAATAAGCCCATGAACCAAACAGAAGTTTTCAATCGCAACATTACAATTCCTCCGATTACGGTCATATTTAGACGCAAAAAAGCGTTTCATTTCAAGCCTTATTGCGCAAAACCTTTCATCAGGCTTATAAAAGACACTTGTGAAGGGAAAGTTAAATGCAGCCGACTTTTTTGACTGAAGATTTTGCCGTCTATGGGCAAATGGATGCCAATGACATGAGGGCGGCGCTAGAGGCCGGTTTCAAAACGATTATCTGCAATCGACCCGACAGCGAAGATGGCGCTGTTCCGTTTGACAGCCTGAAACCCATAGCCGAGGCACAAAATGTGCCGATTATCTATCAACCGGTGGTCAGCGGCGCATTGAGCGATGATGATGCGCGGCAATTGGCCGAAATTCTGGACAGTGCGGAAAAGCCGGTTTTGGCTTATTGCCGTTCCGGCGCACGCTGCACCATGCTCTATGATATGGCTCAGCTTCACCTAAAAAAATAAGGCGCCCGAGGGCGCCTTATCCAATTGCTTGAAAACTCAAATCAACCTTTGGCAACGTTAATCACCTTGCGCTGGGTGAACTCATTCAACCCGTCCGTACCGAGCTCGGTGCCAATGCCGGATGTTTTAATGCCGCCAAACGGCACATGCGGTGGCAAATCGGCATGTTTATTGACCCAAATCGTGCCGCTATCGACTTTTTTAGCAACTTCATAAGCACGGTCAATGTCTGACGACCAAACCGAACCGCCCAAGCCATAATCGGAATTATTGGCGCGCTCAATCAC
>RFZE01000126.1 GCA_009920875.1 Alphaproteobacteria bacterium
GCAAAAAACGGCGCCAGCAAATGCACGGCGGCGAGAACCGCCGCAAAACCGGGGCCGATAATTGTGCCCATGCCAAAAGCGGCACCAATGGCGGCAACACCGCTTGTGCGCTCTTCGCGCGTTGTGCGGTCAGCAATATAGGCTTGCGCCGCTGACGGCGAACCGGAACCGAAAAAGCCGAAAATACTGCGAATAAGTATCATCAGAGCATAAAGCGTCATCAAAGGCAGCCAGCCCTGCTGGCCAATGACCAGTAAGACGGCGAGCCCGCCGGTTGATATGCCAAAGCCGACCAAGCCGAGCAAAATGACCGGCTTGCGTCCCCACACATCGCTGCGCCGTCCCCAAAACGGGCTCATCAACACCCATAAAACGGCGGACAGGGTAAATATCGCACTGGCCTGCACTTCACTCAGCCCCAAATCGCGCGCCAAAGGCGGAAAAATGGCAAAGAACAGAGAATGCCCCATGCCCAATGTCATGAGACAAACAAACAGCAGCCCCATGCCGCGAATACGCTCCTGCGGGGTTGTTTTTTGCGTCATTTTTTGCCCCCTATAATGCGCAGCGACCAGCTTCGCCAGGCCGATAAAATAAGAAAATAGAAGCTAAGCAGCCAAAACACGATATTGGCAGCGGGTGGAAAGGCCTCACGCCCAAGGCCCAAATAGCCAAACACCATAACCGTCCAAACGACAAGCAAGGGCACTGTCAAGCGCCGCAAGGCAACCACACGCAGCGGGTGAATAAAACGCACCGGCGCAAATGTCATCACGCCGAGAAACAGAATAACCATCAAATTGAGCTGCGGGTCGCTGTCGAACATAACCATGTAAAACACCACGACATTCCACAAAGCGGGAAAGCCGCGAAAATCATATTCTTCGGTTTTGGCTTGCCTATTGGCGAAAGTATAAAGCGCCGTCATCAGCATGAAGCTGGTCGCTGCAATGGCCCAGCCCGCAGGCACCAAAGCAAAGTGATACACCATTAAAGCCGGCAGAAAACAATAGCCGGTAAAATCGATCACATGGTCGAGTATTGCACCGTCAATATCCGGCGCGTGCTCGTGTACGGCAAAGCGGCGCGCCAAAGGCCCATCCAGCCCGTCAATCAACATGGCAACCCCAAGCCAAATAAGCGCCAAACGCGCCTCATCCCGCCAAATGGCATCGACCGCCAACATCATTGGGATAAGGCCCGAAGCGGTGAAGACATGAACGAGGAAAGCGCGGAACTTCATCAATACCAAACCTGCCCATTGCGCGCGCGCTCAAGGTCACTTTCTGCCATCATTGCCGCCAATTGCTCAAAATTGACTTTTGGCTGCCAATTTAATTTCTTATGCGCTTTCGATGCATTGCCAATTAACGGGTCGGGCTCGCTGGGGCGATAAAAATCGGCACTTACACCAATGATTTGCCGACCGGTTTTTCTATCAAGGCCGCGCGTCTCAACGCCCTCCCCAACAAATTCAATATCCAATCCCATGGCTTGCGCAGCCAGCATGACAAAATCACGCACGCTATGGGTTTCGCCGCTGGCAATCACATAATCATCAGCTTTCGGCTGTTGCAGCATCAGCCACATGGCGCCAACATAATCACCGGCAAAGCCCCAATCGCGGGCATTGTCGAGATTGCCCAACATCAGCATTTGCTGACTGCCACATGCAATTTGCGCCAATGTCGCGGTAATTTTTCGGGTCACGAAATCCATACCGCGCAACGGGCTCTCATGGTTGAACATTATGCCATTAGAGACGTGCAGCCCATGCGCCTCGCGATAATTGACCACGGACCAATAGGAAAATAATTTGGCCACGCCATAGGGTGAGCGAGGATGGAAATCATGCGTTTCATCGACCATGCCATTGCCGGCCAAGCCAAAAATCTCGCTGCTCGCCGCCTCAAAAACCCGCACTTCCGGCGCAATAAGCCGCAACGCTTCCATCAGGCTCATTGTTCCCATACCTGAAGTCTGACCGGTATAGAGCGGCTGTTTGAAGCTTGCTTGCACCGAGCTTTGTCCGCCAAGATTATAAATCTCATCGGGGGCGATTTCCTCAACCAAGCGCACTATTGAGGTAAAATCCTGCATATCCAGCGTATTGAGTTCAACCTGGCCGACCAAATCCAGCGCCGCCAAACGCGGTAAATTCAAGGTTGATGCACGGCGCACCGCACCGATGACGCGATAGCCTTTATGCAGCAATAATTGCGCCAAATAGGCACCATCCTGTCCGGTGATACCGGTCACTAAAGCTGTTTTTGCAGTCACTTTAAAACCCCATAAGTGCCGGAAAACTAGACAATTTAACGCCCGCTATCAATGGACAAAACTTGGCGAACGCGATAAGCACAAAAGTCGAAAAGCAAGGAGAACCAAATGTCACGCAAAAAGGCACTGATTACCGGTGTAACCGGTCAGGACGGGGCTTATCTCGCTCGTATGTTGCTTGATAAAGGTTATGAGGTGCATGGCATGAAACGCCGCGCCTCATCCTTCAATACGCAACGCGTCGACGGCATTTATGCCGACCCGCATGAGGGTGACACTGACTTTTTCATGCATTACGGGGATATGACGGATAGCAGCAATATTATGCGGCTGGTGCAAACCATTGAGCCCGAAGAGATTTATAATCTGGCCGCTCAAAGCCATGTGCAAGTCAGTTTTGAAACGGCTGAATATACCGCCAATGCCGATGCTTTCGGAACACTGCGCTTTCTCGAAGCCATTCGCACTTTAGGCTTAACTGAAAAAACGCGTTTCTATCAAGCCTCGACATCTGAGCTTTACGGCAAGGTGCAAGAAGTGCCGCAAAGCGAGACCACACCGTTTTATCCGCGTTCTCCCTATGCGGTAGCAAAGCTCTATGGCTATTGGATTTGCGTGAATTATCGTGAAGCCTATGGCATGCACGCCTCGAACGGCATTCTCTTCAATCATGAGAGCCCGATGCGGGGCGAAACTTTCGTGACGCAAAAAATTGCCATGGCGGCAGCAAATATTGAGGCCGGCAAACAAGACAAGCTTTATCTCGGTAATTTGGACGCCAAGCGCGACTGGGGCCATGCCAAAGAATATGTTGAGGGCATGCATGCCATCATCAATCACCATGAAGGCGATGATTTTGTTCTCGCAACAGGCCGCACTGAAACCGTGCGGCGCTTTGTGGAGTTGGCTTTTGCAGAGTTGGGACGCGAGATTGCTTGGGAAGGCGACGGCGTTGATGAGGTCGGTAAAGATACAAAATCAGGTGATGTGTTGGTCGAGATTGACCCACGCTATTTCCGCCCGACAGAGGTCGACCTGCTGATTGGCGACCCGACCAAGGCCAAAGAAAAATTGGGCTGGGAAGCAAAGATTGAATTGGAAGAATTGGTGTCGGAGATGGTTCGTGTCGCCTTGCACAATGCAAAGCAACCGGCACCGAATACCATGCTGGCTGAGTTTTAATGTATGCGCTTACGGGTAAACGCATTTGGGTAGCCGGTCATAATGGCATGGTTGGCCGTGCCGTCATGCGTGCCCTTGCCAAGCATGACTGCACCATATTGACCGCTGAAAGAAGCGATGCCGATTTAACCCGCCAAGACGATGTTGAAAAATGGGTGAAGGCAAACAATCCGGATGCAGTTATTGTCTGCGCGGCCCGCGTCGGCGGCATTTTGGCCAATGATACTTACCCGGCCGACTTCATTTATGACAATTTGATGATTGAGGCGAACATCATACATGCTTCTTTCTCGGCAAACGTCGAAAAGCTCCTGTTTCTCGGTTCAAGTTGCATCTACCCCAAACATGCAAACCAACCGATGACAGAAGCCGCATTGCTAACCGGCGCATTGGAACCGACCAATGAATGGTATGCCATTGCCAAAATAGCGGGCATC
>RFZE01000127.1 GCA_009920875.1 Alphaproteobacteria bacterium
TGCCAAAATGGAGGCGCAAAATGCCTAAAGTATTGATTGCAGATAAAATGAGCCCGGCCGCCGAGCAGATTTTCAAAGATCGCGGCGTTGAGGTGGATGTGAATACCGGCCTCGATAAGGACGAGCTGATTAAAATCATTGGCGCGTATGACGGCATGGCCGTGCGCTCTTCCACCAAAGCGACACCGCCGGTTTTGGAAGCGGCGAAAAACATGAAAGTCATCGGTCGCGCCGGTATTGGCGTCGATAATATCGACCTGCCGACCGCCACGCAAAAAGGCATTGTGGTGATGAACACGCCGTTCGGCAATTCCATCACCACGGCCGAGCACGCCATTGCCATGATGTTTGCGCTGGCACGGCAAATCCCCGAAGCCAATGCCTCCACCCATGACGGCAAATGGGAAAAATCGCGTTTTATGGGTGTGGAACTGACCGGCAAGACGCTGGGCGTTGTCGGCTGCGGCAATATCGGCTCCATTGCCGCCACCCGCGCTTTGGGCCTGAAAATGAGAGTGGTCGCCTTTGACCCGTTTCTGACGCCGGAGCGCGCATTGGAAATCGGCGTTGAAAAAGCCGAGCTTGATGATGTTTTGGCGCGCGCCGATTTCATCACACTGCACACGCCGCTGACCGACAAAACGCGCAATATCATCAATGCCGAGGCACTGGCCAAATGCAAAAAGGGCGTGCGCATCATCAATTGCGCGCGCGGCGGCTTGATTGACGAAAAAGCGCTAAAAGAAGCCCTGGAAAGCGGCCATGTCGCCGGTGCCGCGCTCGATGTGTTTGAAGAAGAACCGGCCAAAGACAATGCGCTGTTCAATATGGAAAACGTTGTTTGCACACCGCATCTCGGCGCGTCGACCTCTGAGGCGCAGGAAAATGTCGCCCTGCAAGTGGCTGAACAAATGGCCGATTATCTGATGACCGGCGCGGTGACCAATGCCATCAACATGCCGTCCATTTCGGCCGAAGACGCACCGCGTTTGCGCCCCTATGTGGCACTGGCCGAGCAGTTGGGCCTGTTTGCCGGTCAATTGACCGAAAGCGGCATTGAAGGCGCGGAGATTGAATATGTCGGCGATGTCAGCGAATTGAACGTGGCGCCGCTCACCTCGGCCATTATGGCCGGTCTGTTGCGCCCGCTTTTGGCCGACGTCAATATGGTGTCGGCGCCGGCCATCGCGAAAGAGCGCGGCATCACCGTGTCTGAGGTGAAGCGCGACTCCACCGGCGCATTTGACAGCTATATTCGCCTGACGCTGAAAACCGAGCGCCAGCAGCGCTCGGTCGCCGGCACGGTGTTTTCTGACGGCAAGCCGCGCATCATTCAGGTTAAGGGCATTAATATTCACGCCGAGCTTGCGCCGCGTGTGCTTTATGTCACCAATACGGACGCACCGGGCTTTATCGGCGCGCTGGGCAGTGCGCTGGGCCAGCACGGCATTAATATTGCCAGCTTCCAACTGGGCCGTGAAAAGCCCGGGGGCGACGCCATTTCATTGGTGAATATTGACAATGAAGCGAGCGCCGATGTGCTGAAAGAATTGGAAGCCCTGCCGCAAGTGGTGCATATTAAGCAACTGAGTTTCTAGTAAAGAGGGGACAGGCATATGGCCAATGTTGTAGTCATCGGCTCGCAATGGGGCGATGAGGGCAAAGGCAAAATTGTGGATTGGCTGAGCCTGCGCGCCGATGTGGTGGCGCGTTTTCAGGGCGGCCATAATGCCGGTCATACGCTGGTCATTAATGGCGAGGTGTATAAGTTATCCCTCTTGCCGTCGGGCATTGTGCGCGAGGGCAAGCTGTCGGTCATCGGCAATGGTGTGGTGGTCGACCCGTGGGCGCTGTTGTCTGAGATTGACACTTTGCGCGGGCAGGGCGTTGCCGTCTCACCCGAAAATTTGAAGATTGCCGAAAATGCGACGCTGATTTTGCCGCTGCACCAAGAGTTGGATGCGGCGCGCGAAAGCGCCAATGCGGGCGTTAAAATCGGCACCACCAAGCGCGGCATTGGCCCGGCCTATGAAGACAAGGTGGGCCGCCGCGCCCTGCGCCTCACCGATTTGGCTGACCCCGATACACTCGACGCGAAAATTGAAAACCTGCTGGTACATCACAATACGCTGCGCCGTGGGCTGGCCTTGCCGGAATTTGACGGGGCCGAGCTGAAAGCCAAGCTGATGGATATTGCGCCGCAACTGACCCCCTATATGGCGCCGGTGTGGCGGCTGCTGGACGAAGCGCGCCGCGCCGGTCAGCGCATTTTGTTTGAGGGCGCGCAAGGCGTGCTGCTTGATGTTGACCACGGCACATATCCGTTTGTCACCTCCTCCAACACCATTGCCGGACAGGCGGCGACCGGCAGCGGGCTTGGCCCGGCCGCGCTCAGCCATGTGCTGGGCATCACCAAAGCCTATACCACGCGGGTGGGCGAGGGGCCGTTCCCGACCGAGCAAGACAATGAGGTCGGGCAAAAGCTCGGCGAGCGCGGCCATGAGTTCGGCACGGTGACGGGGCGCAAGCGGCGCTGCGGCTGGTTTGATGCGGTGCTGGTGCGCCAAATGGTCAAGACGGCGGGCATTGACGGCATTGCGCTGACCAAGCTCGATGTGCTGGATGGCTTTGACGAGATTAAGATTTGCAGCGGCTATATACTGGACGGCGAAGCGATTGACTATCTGCCTGCCAATGCGGCCGAGCAAGCGCGCATTGAGGCGGTTTATGAAACGTTGGAAGGCTGGAGCGGCGAAAGCAGTTTCGGGGCGCGCAGCTGGGCCGATTTGCCGGCGCAAGCGGTGCGGTATGTGCGCTATATTGAAGAGCTTATCGGCGCGCCCGTCACGCTGCTTTCCACCAGTCCCGAGCGCGACGACACGATACTTGTTAAGGATCCTTTCGAGGACTAGTTGCACCCGCCTGCCGACTTGCCGCCTTTCAGGCGGCTTCGCTGGCGCAGGGCGCACCAAAGCCAGCAAGCTGGCAGGTGCTTACTCCGCCTCTATAACCAACCCATCATCCGCCGCGTTTTCAACCATCACCTTCCTTAATTTCTCAAAGGCGCGGGTTTCAATCTGGCGGATGCGCTCGCGGCTGACATCATGTTCTTGCGCCAGCTCTTCCAGCGTTTGCGGCGGGTCGGCGAGGCGGCGTGCCATGAGAATGGCGCGCTCGCGCTCATTCAGCCCGGCCATGGCGGCGACCAGCACTTTGCGGCGCGCATCGCGCTCGCTGTCTTCGGCAACCACCATTTCCGGCGTGGCGGCCTCATCTTCCAGCCAGTCCTGCCACTCACCGTCACCGTCTTCACCGGCCTTCATCGGCGCGTTGAGCGAGGCATCGCCGCCGCTCATACGGCCTTCCATCATCGTCACTTCATCATTCTCAACGCCCAGCCGCTCGGCAATTTCGCTGACCTGCTCGGGCTTGAGCGCGCCGCCATCAATGGCGTTAATCTCACCCTTCAAACGGCGCAAATTGAAAAACAGCTTTTTCTGTGCCGCCGTGGTGCCGATTTTAACCAGCGACCAAGAGCGCAAAATATATTCCTGAATCTGCGCGCGAATCCACCACATGGCATAAGTGGCAAGGCGAAAGCCGCGATCGGGGTCGAACTTTTGCACGGCGCGCATCAGCCCCACATTGCCTTCAGAAATCACCTCGCCAATCGGCAGGCCATAGCCGCGATAGCCCATGGCGATTTTCGCCACCAAGCGCAAATGGCTGGTCACCAGCTTATGCGCCGCGCCCTTATCGCCGCTGTCGGCATAGTCTTTCGCCAGGGTAAACTCCTCATCGGCTTCCAGCATGGGAAATTTCTTAATGTCATTGAGATAGCGCG
>RFZE01000128.1 GCA_009920875.1 Alphaproteobacteria bacterium
TGACCAGCCCTTCCAAAGTCTCCCATGTCATATTCAGCCCATCAAATTGGATGTAACGCTTTTCCAATTTGCTGACGATGCGGAGGGTTTGCGCATTGTGGTCAAAACCGCCAAAGGGCTGCATGGCTTCGTCCAGCGCATCTTCCCCGGCATGACCGAAAGCGGTATGGCCGAGATCATGCGCCAATGATAGGGTTTCAGTCAGTTCTTCGTCCAAGCCCAATTCGCGCGCGATTGAGCGCCCGATTTGCGCCACCTCCAAAGAATGGGTCAGGCGCGTGCGGTAATAGTCGCCGACATGGGCAACGAAAACCTGCGTTTTATGCTTTAGCCGCCGAAATGCGCCGCAATGCAAAATGCGGTCGCGGTCGCGCTGATAAGGCGTGCGGGTTTTGCTCTCCGGCTCATCATGCTGCCGCCCGCGCGAGGCGTCGGGATGGCAAGCATAGGGGGCGTGGTAGACGGCGTGGGTCATGCTTAATATTTAGGCCGCTTTGAGGCGTGAGGGAAGCCTAGCTGTCGAGAAAAGCGAAAATCCGTCGTTCCAATTCGCCGGTCGAAACGCACGGGCCGGAGCGATAAACCTCGCGTCCGGCATAACGGTCAAAAACCGAAAGCCGATAAGTGCCGGTCATATAAATCGTCACCGATGTGCTGGGCGCATCGCGGCCACTCACCTGCATGCGCACCAACCCGCTTTGCGAAAAACTCGGCTGACTGACAATATTGCGCATTGCGACTGTGCCACAATCCATAAACGGACTGTCCGTCGCCGCAGGCAGCTTGCCCTCAATATAACCGGTGCTTTCATCAATCCGTTCAATCGCCAACTCATTGGCATCAAACCAACCAATGGCACGCGCCCAAACGCGGTCAAATGGCTTTTTCAGCTGTTTGTTTTCAGACAAGCGCAGGCTGTAATCAGGTGGCGTGACCTCTAGCTTTGTGCAGCCGGTCAGCGCCAGCCCAAGCAAAAAAGTAACAATAAAAGCCAGCACAATGGGAAACAGCCCCCCTGCGCCATCGCCACACTTCCGTATTCTTATTCTTGTCCATGACGACCTCTTTTTCACCATTGTGCCACGCCACGCAACACGCGGGAAGAAGTCTAATTTCATTAAGTTAAATGGAAGTTTATAAGTTCAAACGCAGCATCACCATATCGCGGGCCAGCAAGCCGTTTTCGATAATCGGTTCGGGATAGCTCAAAAAATAATCGCGCAAAATGCCGTCTTGCTTGAAGCCAAGCTTTTCATACAGCCGTATCTGGTCATGGCTCGTCGTTGATGTGCCGATTTCAACACATTCCGCGCCGCGCTCACGCGCCAGTTCAACAACATGGTGAATAAGCGCACTGGCCATACCATGCCGCCGCATCATCACGCTGGTCGAAATGTTTTTAATCGCAAATCCGCCCTTAATCGGCACAATGACACAAATCGCGTAGGGAGTTTTGGCTTCACCAATAATGAAAACTTCAGCCTCACCATGTTGCGGCGGCGTATAGGCCAACACGGCGTCAAAATGCGGGTCAGCCTCCAGCAGCAAATCCCAATGCGCGCGCGTCAGTTCGCCGTGATATGCGGTCACATCCATAATCAGCAACTTATCTTGAATCGTTTGATGAACCGCCCTATTTTCAGCCTATGCAGCAATTTGCCATTACCGAAAGCGCAGCTGCGCAAATCAGCAAAATTCTCGCTCAAGAAGCGACGGGAAGCTGCTTGCGCGTAGCCGTGCAAGGCGGCGGCTGCTCCGGCTTTTCCTACGTGTTTTCAATCGATAGCGACAAAGCCGATGACGACCTCACCTTTGAACGCGACGGCGTGACCGTGCTGGTCGATGAAATGTCGATACAATATATGGAAGGCAGTGAGATTGACTGGGTCGATGATATGATTGGTGCCAGCTTTCAGATTAAAAACCCCAATGCCACTGCCTCATGCGGCTGCGGCACCAGTTTCGACATATAAATCATGAAACTTGCCAGTTGGAACGTGAACTCAATCAAAGCGCGCCTGCCCAATGTGCTGCGCTGGTTGGAAGAGGTGCAACCCGATGTGGTTGGTTTGCAAGAATTGAAATGCGTCGATGAGGCTTTCCCGCGCACCGAGATAGAGGCGCTTGGCTATAATATCGAGACGCATGGTCAGAAAACCTATAATGGCGTGGCGCTGCTGTCGAAACTGCCCTTGGAAGATGTTACGCGCGGCTTGCCCAGTTTTGAAGATGAGCAATCGCGCTATATCGAGGCCGTTGTTTCAACCGATAAGGGCGCGTTGCGAGTTACCTCGATTTATCTGCCCAATGGCAACCCGACCGGCGATGACGGACAGCACGAAAAATATTTCTATAAGCTGAACTGGATGGCGGCACTGGAAAAGCACGCGCAGACACTGCTCGGCTATGAAGAGGCTTTCGCCCTGTCAGGCGATTTTAATGTTATTCCGACACCGGAAGATTGCTACAGCCCGAAAGCGTGGGAAGGCGATGCGCTATATCGCCCCGAAACCCATGCCGCGTTTCGGCGCATCATCAATCTGGGCCTGACCGAGGCAGTGGCCTCATCGGCACAAACCGGCGACGACACTTATACGTTCTGGGATTACCAAGCCGGGGCTTGGCCGAAGAATAACGGCATTCGTATTGACCATCATCTGCTCTCGCCGCTCGCGGCGGACAGATTTAACGGCTTCGACATTCACCGCCACACACGCGATTGGGAAAAACCCTCTGATCATGTGCCGGTAGTGATTGAGCTGGATATTTAGCGAATTTGCTTCGGCACGGCGTTGCATTATATAAATGCGAAAGGAATTGGTGTTATGAGCAAAAAGAAAAATACCACAATGGGTTTTGAGGCTCCTGAGCAGAAAGAGATTTCGCGCTCAAAGTCATCAGAAAATCGTAAGCCGTTAAGTGACGAGCAAGTGATGAATATTGCTCGTAAAGTTATGCGTGAAGATAAGGAAGTTTTGAAAAAGCTGGCTGAATAGAGCCATGCCTTACGAACCTTTCTGGCTCACCGCAGAGCAGGCTGAGCGGATTCATGACGAACAAATTTCGGAATGGGGTGGCGGCACCGGCATACGCGATATGGGATTGTTGCATTCTGCTATCGGACGCCCCCGCATATTTACGCATATAAGTCACCGGTTGACCTTCTTGATTTAGCCGCCGCATATGGTTATAGACTGGCGCGCAATCATCCTTTTGTAGACGGCAATAAATGCACTGCCTATGTGTGCATGAGGACGCTCCTCATTGCCAATGGCATGGACCTTTCCTCCGGTGACGATGAAAAATACGCGGCCATGATGAAGGTTGCTTCCGGCCAAATGGATGAAGCAGAGCTCGCCGATTGGCTGCGTGCCAACACACAGCAAATCGCCTAAACTCCCCACATGGAAACCATCCTTTTGTTTCTCGCCGGATTGGTCGGTGGCACGATGAACGCGTTGGCCGGTGGTGGTAGCGGCATCACCTTTGCCGCGCTGGTTTTTACCGGCATGCCGCCGATCATCGCCAATGCCACCAACACTTTTGCCGCCACCTTTGGCTATATCACCGGCGTTATCGGCTATCGCAAGCATATGCAGGGCTATTGGCGTGACCTCGCTTGGCAAATGCCGCTGGCCTTTATCGGCGGGTTGATTGGCGGCTGGGCATTGCTACAAACCGACCCGCAACTTTTCGCGGCCGCCGTGCCATGGCTGCTTTTACTGGCAACGCTATTGTTCATGGCCGGGCCGCAATTGGAACGCGCCGCCGCACAACTGGGTGGGGCGCGGATGAAAGCCATAGGCGCTTT
>RFZE01000129.1 GCA_009920875.1 Alphaproteobacteria bacterium
CATATGCGCTGGCGCAAATATCAATTATTTTTGGGCCGTGAGGCGGCGGCTTGTCCGGCACCGATAAAGCTGCGAAACCTCGCTCGCGACTCAAACGGCCAATTTGACAGTCATTTTGATCGGCGATTTGCGTTTGTCGGCAAAAAAATGCCTGAAAACATCTCTTTAGCGGCGCTTGGCACTCGCGGTGTGGCTGAGATGCGCGCACAAGGGGCGCTGTTTGATAAAGCCGTGCCGGCGGCTTATTATGCAGCATTGCCCGGTATTTTTGACGGTGACAGGCTGCTTGGGTGTCCGGTCTTGACCCCAAACCAGTCAGAGATGACGGGTTTGCAACTGTCCGGCGTTTATTATGAGGGTTTCTACCGCGACATTATTGCTGGCGGTCAGGGCTAGAAAACAGGCCTTGGCTTACCTATATTCATAAAAAGGGCGAAACGGCGTCCGAAATAAAGGTGAAACGGTGAATGGTATGAGAAATATTGCTGTCTGGTTGGTTGTCGGCTTGATGTTGTTTACCCTGTTTAACGTATTTCAGGGACCTTCAGCGCAGACGTCTAACCGCAACATTAACTTTTCGCAATTTGTTGCCGAAGTTGATGCGGGAACCGTTGCGTCGGTTACCATTGAGGGTGACGCGATTAGCGGCCAATATTCTGACGGTTCGTCTTTCTCAACCCATGCACCGCCCAATGACCCGACATTGGTGCAACGCTTGCAAGAGCGCGGCGTATCCATCACCGCCAAGCCTGACAGCTCCGGCTCTCCAACATTGCTCGGCGTGCTGATTTCATGGTTTCCTATGCTTCTGCTTATCGGCGTATGGGTGTTTTTCATGCGTCAAATGCAAGGCGGCGGTCGCGGCGCAATGGGCTTTGGCAAGTCAAAAGCCAAACTGCTCAATGAAGCGCAAGGCCGCGTCACTTTCGATGATGTCGCAGGTATTGATGAAGCCAAAGATGATTTGCAGGAAATCGTCGAGTTTTTGAAAGACCCGACGAAATTTCAGCGCCTTGGCGGACGCATTCCGAAAGGGGCATTGCTGGTCGGCCCTCCGGGCACCGGTAAAACACTGCTGGCCAAAGCCATTGCCGGTGAAGCCAATGTGCCTTTCTTCTCTATTTCAGGCTCAGATTTTGTTGAAATGTTTGTCGGCGTCGGCGCCAGCCGTGTCCGCGACATGTTCGAGCAAGCCAAAGCCAATGCGCCGTGCATTATTTTTATTGATGAGATTGATGCGGTCGGTCGCCATCGCGGTGCCGGTCTCGGCGGCGGCAATGATGAGCGCGAGCAGACATTGAACCAATTGCTGGTGGAAATGGACGGTTTTGAGGCCAATGAAAGCATTATTCTGATTGCCGCCACCAACCGTCCCGACGTATTGGATCCGGCGCTGCTGCGCCCCGGTCGCTTCGACCGTCAAGTTGTTGTGCCGAACCCCGATATAATCGGCCGTGAGAAAATCCTCAAAGTGCATATGAAGAAAACGCCTTTGGCGACCGATGTTGATGCGCGCACCATTGCGCGTGGCACGCCGGGTTTTTCGGGTGCTGATTTGGCCAATCTGGTTAATGAAGCGGCTTTGCTGGCGGCGCGCCGTGCCAAGCGTCTGGTCTCCATGCAGGAATTTGAAGATGCCAAAGACAAGGTGATGATGGGCGCGGAACGCCGCTCCATGGTGATGACCGATGATGAAAAACGCCTGACCGCTTATCATGAGGGCGGCCATGCGCTGGTGGCGCTCAATATGGAAGCCTCTGATCCGGTGCATAAGGCGACAATTATTCCGCGCGGTCGTGCGCTGGGCATGGTGATGCGCTTGCCTGAGCGTGACCAAGTATCGGTGACGCGCGGCAAAATGAAAGCCGATTTGGCGGTCGCCATGGGCGGTCGTATTGCTGAAGAGCTTATTTTCGGCCATGAAAAAGTGACCTCGGGTGCGTCATCCGACATTCAAATGGCGACCAATATGGCGAAAGCCATGGTCACCCAATATGGCATGAGCGATGAAATGGGGCCATTGGCCTATGGCGAGAACGAGCAGGAAGTCTTCCTCGGTCATTCAGTGGCGCAAAAGCAAAACATGTCTGAGGAAACGCAGCGCAAAATCGATTTGGAAGTGCGTAAGCTGGTCGAAGAAGGCTATGAAATGGCGCGCAAAATCTGCACCGACAAAATGGAAGATTTGCACACCATTGCCAAAGGCTTGCTGGAATATGAAACACTGAGCGGCGACGAAATTATCGGCCTACTGAAAGGCGAGATGCCGCATCGGCCTGAAGATGATAATTCGCCACAAAGTGGCGGTCCGGCATCGCCATTCCCGACCACAGGCTCGGCCGGTGTCGGCGGGGCTGAGCCGCAAGGCACGTAAAAGCGGAAAAGCGCGTCGCATGACGCAAATATTTGGCATACTCAATATCACCGCCGACAGTTTTTCTGACGGCGGTGATTTTTTGTCGCCCGATGCGGCTTTGGCGCAGGCGCAAAAACTTGTCGATGACGGGGCGCTTGTGTTGGATGTCGGACCGGCCTCCAGCCATCCCGATGCCGGAAATGTGTCACCCGACACTGAGATTGCGCGGCTGTCGGCCATTTGGCCCGATTTGCAAAAGCTTGGCGTGCCGCTCAGCGTTGACAGTTTTCAGCCTGCCACCCAGCGCTGGGCGATGGCGCAGGGCGCGGCTTGGCTGAACGATATAAACGGCTTTGCCGAGCCGTCGCTTTACGATGAGCTGGCCGATTATGACGGGCAATTGGTGCTGATGCACGCCATTCAAGCGAAAGGCATTGCGACGCGCCAAGACCCGCCTGAAGGCGATATTTGGCCGCATATCTTCCGCTTTTTTGAGGCGCGTCTTGCGGCTTTAGAGAAAGCCGGTGTGGCGCGTGAAAAAATCACCCTCGATCCCGGTATGGGCTTTTTTCTCGGCAATAAGCCGGAAACCTCGCTTGATGTGTTGGGCGGCCTGCACCGCCTGAGGGCCGAATTTGGCCTGCCGGTGCTGGTTTGCGTGTCGCGCAAAAGCTTTTTGCGCGCTTTGGCTGATATTTCCGTTGCCGAAAGCGGCCCGATAAGCCTTGCGGCGGAAATGCTGGCTGTGGCGCAAGGGGTGGATTATATTCGCACCCATGATGCGCGCCAGCTTGCCCATGCGCTGCTGCTGCGCGACCGTTTGGGCACAAATCTCTAAAAAGTAATAAATTGCAACAGCTTGTGATTTGCCCTGTTGCGCCGATTTTTGCCACATAGAAGCATGATTAGAAAATATTTCGGCACGGATGGTATTCGCGGGCGCGTCAATGGCGAGAAGATGACGGCTGAGACGGCTTTGCGTTTGGGCATGGCGGCGGGGCAGCATTTCCGCCGTGGTGAGCACCGCCATCGCGTGGTGATTGGCAAGGATACGCGGCTTTCCGGCTATATGATTGAACCGGCGCTGGTCGCCGGTTTCACCTCAATGGGCATGGATGTGTTTCTGTTTGGCCCGATCCCGACCCCCGCCGTGGCGTTTCTGACGCGCTCTTTGCGCGCCGATATTGGCGTGATGATTTCCGCCTCGCATAATGAATTTGAAGATAATGGCATTAAGCTGTTCGGGCCGGACGGGTTTAAGCTTTCCGATAAGATTGAATATGAAATTGAACAGTTGATGGACGCACCGGCCAGCGAGCTGGTGCCGGCGGCTGAATTGGGGCGCGCCAAGCGGATTGATGACAGTCAGGCGCGCTATATTGAATTTGCCAAGCGCACCTTCCCGCGCGAGATGAGCCTTGAGGGCATTAAGTTGGTTATCGATTGTGCCAATG
>RFZE01000130.1 GCA_009920875.1 Alphaproteobacteria bacterium
AATCATGCCGGCAAGCGCGAAATTTTGGCGGGGAAACATTAATGATTGCGCAAAGACAAAATTTCAAAGCCCTGGCTTTGGCGGTGCTTTTCAGCGCTTTATTGGCCTCCCCCTTGGCGGCCGCTCCGCTTGGCGCGCAAGACGGCATTTGGCTGGCGCGCATCAATCAAGCGCTGAAAGCCATGCCGCCAATGAGTGGGCGCTTTGAGCAAAAACTGCCCAATGGCGGCCATGCGGCGGGGTCGTATGCCATTGATTGGCCCGACCATTTGCGCTTCGCCTATGAAGGCGGCGGCGGCATTGTCACGGTGAAGGGCAAATTCGTTGCCGTGCAAGAACAACCGGGCGGTGAGCCAAATTGGTTTCCCGTCGCGCTGACACCCTTATCGGTTTTACGCCAAGCCATCGCGCAGGGCATTGCGCCCGCTATGGTGACGGATTTCACCGTGCGTGAGGATAATTATTCCATCACCTTACAAGACCCGAGCGGTGAATTGCCGGGCACGGCGCAATTGTTTTTCACCCGCACAGGCGGCGCGCGCGACGGCGACAGGCTTTATGCTTGGCGGCTGACCGATGTACAAAATCTCGTGACCATGGTGCGCTTGTCGGAAATCATCACCCATGACAAATTGGCGGCCAGCCATTTCGAGATTATCGAAATTGAAGAGGATGATTATTAAGTCATGCGTGAGCCCCCCCAAAATGGCGATGAGTGGCAGGCCAGCGCCGAAAGCCTATTGGCGCTGGAGGCCGAAATTCCGCTTTTATCGGCCTTGCGCGAATTTACCGAACGCGCCGCGCGCGCGCGTTGGTTTGCCGAATTGGGTGAGCCGATTGACGGCGAGACGGCGCATTTGGCGCGCCTTTATTTGGACGCTCTGGGCTTCCCCGATGCCGAACCGCTGCCGGTTTTGAGCTGGGATGATGCGCTCGATGCCGCCGAAAGCGGCGATTTGAACAGTGAGGGCTGGGAGGCTGAAGAACAATTACGCGCCGCCCTAACCGATCGCGTACTGGCCGGCGTGTCGGAAGACGGGCTTGGCGTGATGCTGGCGCATTTATCGGCCGCCTTGGCAGAGCCCTTGGCGGAAATGGCCGATGAAGCGCTGATGATGGCCGATGAGCCGCCCGACGCCATTCGCGATTTGGCTGTCGGGGCGGCACAGCAGGCGGCTTTTGGCGGTGCTTTGGCGCTGGCGGCGGCGGCCCTTGAAATGGCCGAAACGGATGACCGGCAAGCCGGCGAGGAAGCGCTGGAGCACCCGCTTTTGCTACGTTACAGGCTTTTCGAACTGGGCCGCTGGCCATTGGCCTTAAGCGGGCGCAGCCTCAATTTATTCTAAATTTATCGAGCGGGAGAAGCGGTGATGCGGATTGTCTCATGGAACATTAATTCAGTGCGCTTGCGCGAAAATCTGGTGCTCAAGCTGATGAAAGAACTCGACCCGGACATTATCTGCCTGCAGGAAACCAAATGCCCGAATGATCAGTTTCCTGAAAAAGCCTTTGCCAAAGCGGGCTTCAGCCATATCGCCAAAAACGGCATTAAGGGCTATCACGGCGTTGCCACCTTGTCGAAACATGCGATTATTGACAGTGACATTGTCGATTATTGCGGCAAGGGCGATGGCCGCCATATTGCCGTCACCGTAAAAAGCGGCAAAACAGCCAAGCCGGTCACCGTGCATAATTTCTATGTGCCGGCCGGCGGCGATGAGCCCGACCCCGATATCAATGAGAAATTTGCCCATAAGCTGTTTTTTTTGGGTGAAATGCAGAACCGCTTTAAAAAACTGAAAAATCGAGGAAAAGCGGCTCGTCAAGTGCTGTTGGGCGACCTTAATATCGCCCCCGGTGAGCATGATGTATGGTCGTCAAAACAGCTTAAAAATGTGGTCAGCCATACGGCAGTGGAAATTGCCGAATTGGCGAAAGTGCAGGCGGCGGCGCAATGGGATGATGTGGCGCGCCGCTTTGTTCCGCCTGAAGAGAAACTTTATAGCTGGTGGAGCTATCGGGCGCGCGATTGGGCCGCCTCCGATCGTGGCCGTCGTCTCGACCATATTTGGGTGACGCCGGATTTATCGCCTGCCGTGTCGGATTATGGCGTGCTGCGCGCGGCGCGCGGCTGGGAGCGCCCCTCCGACCATGCGCCGCTATGGATTGATTTAAAGACCTAATTCCCCCACACTGAGATGAGGGAGGCGCATTATGAATATGCATGCAGCAATGACCGGTGACATTAAGGCGGTGTGCGCGCAAGCTGCGGCTGAGAGCGAGGCGACGGAAACGGCGCGGCAATTATCGCCCGAGCTGGCGCGCGCTTTGGCGCGGGCGGGCTATTTCAACATGTTTGTGCCGAACGCTTTGGGCGGTCAGCAATTATCGCCGCCTGACGCCATGGCCCGTTTTCATTATTTGGCACGTCATGATGCGGCGAGCGCTTGGGTTACCATGATCGGCGCGACGACGGCGCTTGGCGCGGCCTATCTTGATAACGCCATTGGCGGCGAGATATTTGCCGCCAGCGAACGCATTACATGCGGCATATTTGCCCCCAATGGACGCGCCATGCGCGATGGCGATGATTACATTGTTTCCGGCCGTTGGGCCTGGGCGTCAGGCTCGGCCAATGCAGATTATATCGGTTTGGGCTGCATGACTTTCGAACATGAAGATGATGAACCATCGGGCAAAAATGTGCGTTTATTAATGGTGCCGCGCGATAAAATCATTTTTCACGACACATGGCACACAATGGGGCTGTGCGGCACATCTTCCGGCGATGTTGAATTGCAAGAGGCGCGCATCCCGATGGCGCATAGCTATTCGCTGGCGACCGATACGCCTTGGGCCGAGGGCGCGCTTTACCAAATGCCGTATTTTGCACTTTTGGCGGCCGGCGTGGCGGCGGTCGCTTTGGGCAATGCGCGCGCCGCGCTGGATGAGGTGATCGAGCTGGTCACCGCCAAAACGGCGCAAGGCCATAGCCGCAGCTTGGCCGAACGCAGCGGCGTGCAGGCGGCTCTGGCGCAAGGCGAAGCGGAATGGCGCGCCGCCCAAGCCCTCTATGAAACGACATTGGCCGATTGTTGGCAAGCGGCGCAAGACAAAGTCATCGCGCCGGAAACAAAGGCCGATTTGCGCCTCGCCTCGACCCATGCGGTGCGCAGCTGCGCAGAGGTGGTGCGCCGTGTGCATGACATTGCCGGCGGCACATCGGTCTATAAAGCCAGTGCCATTCAGCGCCGCTTGCGCGATGCGCAGACCATGACGCAACATATGATTACCAATGCCACAACCTATGAAATGACCGGCCGCGTCTTGCTTGGCGGTTATCATCCGGGCATGCAGCTCTAGCCGAACCAGCCAGTTTGTCGCAAGCGCACCGCTTGCGCGCCGCATGCGAGCCGATTAACCTTAGGGTGAAACTTTTGGGAGGTTGCCATGCTTGGTAATTACACATCACCTTGGATGACCGAGGATTTGACGATTTTCAAAGATGCGGCCAGCAAATTCATGCAAGCCGAATTTGTGCCGCTGGCCGATAAATGGCACGACCAGGGCATGGTCGATCGCGAAGCTTGGAACAAAGCCGGTGAAGCGGGCCTGCTTTTGACCTCAATACCGGAAGAATATGGCGGCGGCGGCGGCGACTATCGCCATGAGGCAATACTGACCGAGGAGCAAACCCGTCTCGGCATTGGTGGCTGGGGG
>RFZE01000014.1 GCA_009920875.1 Alphaproteobacteria bacterium
TGAGCTGGTGGCAATTTTTCGCGTCGGGCTGTCAGAATATGATTTGAATTTCACCTTTGCGTCGATTGAGACGGCCTCAAGCTTTTTCGGCTTTGGCGACCATCAAGGCGCGATTGACGTGATTATTGATGACCCTGATTTGATTGATATGCGCGCGCCGCAACTGCGCGCGGCGGCGGGGGACGACACTTATCTGACGGATTGGAAGCAGAGCAATCGCACTTTGGCCGGTGCTCTGGAGGTCGAGCGCAATGTTATGTTCCTCATTTTGACGATGATTTTGCTGGTTGCTGCGCTGAACATTATTTCCGGCCTCATCATGCTGGTGCGCGATAAAGGCCGCGATATTGCCGTCTTGCGCTCAATGGGGGCGAGCCGTGGCATGGTCATGCGCATTTTCTTTATTACCGGCGCCAGTATTGGTGTGGTCGGCACGCTGGCCGGTCTGGCGGCGGGTATTCTGTTCAGCACTTATATTGAAGAAATCCGTCAGTTCCTTATTTGGTCAACCGGTGCCAATTTGTTTCCCGCTGAAATTTATTTCCTCGAGCGCATGCCTGCACGTATTTTGCCTGCAGATGTTTTGCAAATTGCGCTGATGGCGCTGGCTTTATCCTTTTTGTCGACCTTGTATCCGGCATGGCGTGCTGCATCAATGGAGCCGGTGGAGCTGCTGCGCAATGACTGAGCATGTCGCGATTGAGAATATTCAGCGTGTTTTCACGCAAGGCGCGCGCGATTTGCACGTGCTGCGCGGCGCCAGCCTTGCATTGGCGGCGGGCGACGTCGTGGCCTTGGTTGGCCCGTCCGGTTCCGGCAAATCCAGCCTACTGCACATTGTCGGTTTGCTGGAAAAGCCCGATGGTGGCGCCATATCGTTGCGCGGTGAGTTAATTGAAATGGACAATGATCGCGCGCGAACGGCCATGCGGTTGCAGCATATCGGTTTTGTCTATCAAGCTCACAATCTGCTGCCCGAGTTCTCGGCGCAAGAAAATATCGCTATACCGGCGCGCTTGGCCGGGCAGGGGCGTGATGATGCTATGCAAA
The DNA here is from genome assembly GCA_009920875.1 of Alphaproteobacteria bacterium. GTDB lineage: Bacteria > Pseudomonadota > Alphaproteobacteria > RS24 > RS24 > UBA8337. The sequence goes on from RFZE01000014.1 coordinate 1,051, forward strand.
ATGCCTTGGTCTCGCTGGAGCGTCTGGGTTTGGCCGATAGAGCCGATCATTTGCCTTCGCAACTCTCGGGTGGTGAACAACAGCGTGTTGCCATTGTACGGGCACTGGCCAATCAACCCAGTCTTGTTCTGGCTGATGAGCCGACGGGCAGTCTCGACGGCGCGGCAGGAGAGAAGGTTGCTGATTTACTGCTTGAGGAAGCCAAGACACAAAATGCTGCCGTTTTGCTGGCAACGCATGATCTGGACTTGGCCGCACGCGCCGACCGCATTGTGCGTTTGCACGATGGTATTATTCATTCTGATTGAATAACGCATTGTTTTTATAAGGTTTTAATTCCTGTTGACAAAAGAACATAACAAGAACATATTATCGCCTTAGGAGATAAGACCATGAAAAACATTCTTGAAGATATTGCCGCTATCTGCACTTTGCTGGGCATGGGCACCGCCATCATCATGTGGGGCTCAATCGGGCAGGCGCTGGCCGGTTAAACGATTAGGGTTATCCCCCTGAAAATAGGCCTGCTTGGCTGACAGCCGGGATTGCTGCGCTAAACTGAAATCCGTTTAGTGATTCCGTTTGCGTGTGGCATGTCAGTAGCAGAAACAACAATATCCGAGACCCGTCTGATGCGGCCCAAATTCGTCCATCTGCGCACGCATAGCGCTTATTCCCTGCTGGAAGGGGCATTGCCTGTCAAAACGCTGACACAAACCGCCCTGGCATCATCTATGCCGGCGCTGGCGGTGACCGATCGCAATAATTTGTTCGGAGCGTTGGAATTTGCCGAAACCGCCGCCGGTTTGGGCGTGCAGCCGATTATTGGCGCGACCCTCAACATTCGCGATGGCGATATAAGCGGCGATTTGGTGTTTCTGGTCAAAAACGAGGCGGGCTATATCAATTTGATGGCGCTCATCAGCGCGGCGCATCTCGAGAGCGAAGGCAAGCAAGGGCCGGGCGTAGCCTTTGAGGAGATTGCCGCTTCCGCCGACGGCCTAATCTGTCTGACCGGCGGCCCTGACGGTTTGATAAATCGGCTATTGGAAAGCAATCAAACTGAGGCCACAAATAATAAAATATCTATATTAAACAGTATCTTCAGAGATAATCTTTATATAGAACTTCAGCGATATGGTGACGCCTCGGAAGATGAGGTTGAGGCGCAATTGGTTGATTTTGCCTATGCTATGGAATTGCCCTTAGTAGCCACTAATCAGGCCTATTTTGCTTCGGCAGATGACTATCGCGCCCATGACGCGCTGATTTGTATTGCCGAAGGACGTTACATTAACGAGGAAGATCGCCGCCGTCTGACCCCAGAGCATCGCTTGAAATCGGCGGAAGAAATGTGCGCGCTGTTTGCCGATTTGCCGGAAGCGTTGGAAAACACGGTTGAAATTGCCCAGCGTTGCGCGTTTCGGCCGACCGAACACGCACCGATTTTGCCGGCTTTCTCGAAAGATGATGAGTTGGCGGAGCTGTCGCGGCAGGCGCAAGAAGGGCTGACGGCGCGCTTGCAGCAAGTCGAGGCGGTGGCCGATGAGCAAGCCTATCGTGACCGCCTCGCATTTGAGCTGAAAGTCATCGCCGATATGGGTTTTCCCGGCTATTTCCTTATCGTTGCCGATTTTATCAAATGGGCGAAGAGCAATAATATCGCGGTCGGGCCGGGGCGTGGGTCGGGTGCCGGTTCCGTTGTTGCGTGGGCGCTGACCATTACCGATCTCGATCCATTGCGGTTCAATCTTCTTTTTGAGCGTTTTTTGAACCCTGAGCGGGTTTCCATGCCCGATTTTGATATTGATTTCTGCCAGTCGCGCCGCGATGAGGTGATTGCCTATGTGCAGCAGAAATATGGCCGCGATCAGGTCGCGCAAATCATCACTTTCGGAAAACTGCAAGCGCGCGCCGTGCTGCGCGATGTCGGGCGCGTCTTGCAAATGCCCTATGGGCAAGTTGACCGCTTGTGCAAAATGGTGCCGAACAATCCGGCCAATCCGGTGACTTTGGCTGAAGCCATTGACGGTGAGCCGCGCTTGCAAGCCGAGCGCGACAGCGACCCACAAGTGGCTGAACTGATTGAAATCAGCCTCAAACTGGAAGGGCTTTATCGCCACGCATCAACCCATGCCGCCGGTGTGGTGATTGGTGACCGGCCTTTGCAGCAGCTTGTGCCGCTTTACCGCGACCCGAAATCGGATATGCCGGTGACGCAATTCAATATGAAATGGGTTGAAAAAGCGGGACTGGTGAAGTTTGACTTTCTCGGCCTGAAAACCCTGACCGTTCTGGAAAAAGCGGTCGAGTTGCTGGCGGAGACCGGCGTCCGTGTCGATATCAATGGTCTGCCGCTCGATGATAAGGCGACCTATGAGTTGATGAGCCGCGGCGATACGGTCGGCGTGTTTCAGCTGGAAAGCGCCGGTATGCGCGATGTGCTGCGCAAAATGAAACCCGATAAATTCGAAGACATTATCGCTCTGGTGGCGCTCTATCGCCCGGGCCCGATGGATAATATTCCGCTTTATATCGCCCGTAAAAAAGGCGAGGAAGAACTCGATTACCTCTATCACACGCTGCAACCGATTTTGCAGGAAACCTACGGCGTGATGATTTACCAAGAGCAGGTGATGCAAATTGCGCAAACCCTGTCGAGCTATTCGCTGGGCGAAGCCGATTTGCTGCGCCGCGCCATGGGTAAAAAGATTAAAGAAGAAATGGCGGCGCAAAAAGCGCGCTTTGTCGATGGCGCAGTTGAAAATGGCGTGCCGAAAAACAAAGCGGCTGAAATTTTTGACCAAGTTGACAGCTTTGCCGGTTATGGCTTCAACAAAAGCCACGCCGCCGCCTATGCGTTGATTGCCTATCAAACCGCATGGCTGAAGGCCAATCATCCCGTTGCTTTCTATGCCGCCTCCATGTCGCTGGACTTTGAGCGCACAGAGAAACTCAATATCTTCAAGCAGGATGCCGCCAAGCACGACATCACGGTTCGTATTCCTGACGTCAATCGCTCTGAGGCGTGGTTTGCGATTGACGGCAATGAGGTGTTTTATGCGCTGTCGGCCATTCGTAATGTTGGCAGCCAAGCCATGCAATCTTTGGTTGATGAACGCAAAGCCAATGGGCCGTTTAAAGACGTATTTGATTTCGCGCGCCGCACGGCCGGTATCGGCCTCAATAAAAGATTGCTCGAGCATCTTATCGCCGCCGGTGCGCTGGACAGTCTGGAGCCTGACCGCGCCAAGCTGATGGGTGGCATAGAGATATTGCTCGGCGAGGCCAGCATTACCCAGTCTGAGAAAGAGACGCAGCAGGAAAACCTGTTCGGTGAAGCCGATGTGAGCGAGAGCACCACCTTGCCGCCACCGCTTGTGCCTTGGTCAACCATGGACCGGCTGTCGCACGAGTTTAATGCCATCGGTTTTTTTCTCTCGGGTCATCCGCTTGACGATTATAAATCGCTATTGCAGCGCGCCCGCGTCGCCTCTTTTGAGGATTTGGAAAGTCGCGTCGAGAAAGAGGTCTTGGTCGCCGGTGCGGTGATTAAGGTCGATGAGCGCAAATCGAAAAAGGGCAATCCGTTTGCTTTCATCACCCTGTCAGATGCGACCGGCCAATTTGAAATGACCGCCTTTTCGGAAGTGCTGAACGGCTCGCGCGAAATTTTGCAGGTCGGTGCATTGGTTGTGGCCTCAGTGACCATTAACCGCGAGGAGGGCGATTTGCGCCTCTTGGTGGAAAGTCTGCGGCCGGTTGATGATGTCGTCGCCAATACGGAGGCGGGCTTGCGTATATTTGTCGAAAAGCCAGAGGCCTGCGCCGGTTTGCGCACGCGGCTTGAAGATGTCGAGCAGCCCAAACACAAAAGGGGTGGTGAGGTGTCTTTGGTCATAATGACGCCGGAGCGCGAAGTGGAAATGCGCCTGCCCAATAAATATGCCATTAACCCGCGTATTGCCGGTGCCATTAAGGCGGTGCCGGGCGTTCTTCACGTCGAAGAAGTTTAATTTAAATCACCATTATTTTGCTTGCGAGACGCGCCTGAATTGCCTATACCACGCGCATTACTCACGCGGGGACTGCCCAATTGCCGGGCGACTTTCGTGTCGAACATGAGGTTCGATGATAACCCTGCGGCGGATTAACGAGAGAAAGGAAGGCAACGCAATGGCTGCACTGCCCGATTACAATATGCGTCAACTGCTGGAAGCAGGGGTGCATTTTGGCCACCAAACCCACCGTTGGAACCCTAAAATGGCGCCGTTTATTTTCGGCGATCGTAACGGTATTCACATTATGGACTTGTCGAAAACCGTGCCGATGCTGCATCAGGCGCTGGTTGCCGTTAAAGATGTCGTCGCCTCCGGCGGTCGTGTGCTTTTTGTCGGCACGAAACGTCAAGCCAGTGAGCCGATTGCCCGCCATGCCGGTCAATGCGCACAATATTTCATGAATTCACGCTGGCTCGGCGGCACGCTGACCAATTGGCAGACCATTTCCAATTCCATCAAGCGTCTGCGCGAGTTGGAAGAAATGCTGGGCGGCGATGGTGCCAGCGGCCTGACCAAAAAAGAAATTCTTAATCTGACACGCGAGCGCGACAAGCTTGAGCTTGCGTTGGGCGGCATTAAAGAAATGGGCGGCGTGCCTGAACTGATGTTCGTTGTAGACACCAATAAAGAGGCGATTGCCATTGCCGAAGCAAAAACACTCGGCATTCCAGTGGTTGCTATCGTCGACAGTAATTGCGACCCCGACAGCATTGATTATCCGATACCGGGCAATGATGACGCGGCGCGCGCCATTGAACTCTATTGCGGACTGGTTTCAAAAGCGGTGATTGCCGGTATTGAAGAAAGCAGTTCATCAGCAGGTATCGATTTGGGCGCGGCGGAAGAGCCCATGAGTGAAATTACGGCATCAATGGTGAAAGAACTGCGCGAAACTTCAGGCGCGGGCATGATGGATTGCAAAGCCGCCTTGCAAGAATGCGATGGCGATATGGCTGCCGCCGTTGACTGGCTGCGCACAAAAGGCTTGGCCAAAGCGGCCAAAAAAGCCGGTCGTGTCGCGGCTGACGGTCTCGTCGGCGTGTCTTCTGAAGGCACGGCAGGCGCGGTGGTCGAGGTTAATTCCGAAACCGATTTTGTTGCCCGCAATGAAACATTCCAATCCATGGTCGGTGATATTGCCACTGTCGCGCTCGGCACAGACAATCATGACGGCTTGTTGGCGGCTGATTATCCGGGTGCCGGTAAATCGGTTGAAGCGCACGTCACTGAAATGGTCGGCACGATTGGTGAAAACATGACGGTACGCCGCTCTGAAAAGCTGAGAGTCGAAAACGGCGTTGTAGCCAGCTATATTCACAATCAAGTTGTCGATGGGCTTGGCAAAATCGGTGTTTTGGTGGCGCTTGAGTCAACCGGCGATACGACCAAGCTGGAAGCGCTTGGACGTCAGCTTGCCATGCATGTGGCGGCGACCAATCCGCTGGCTGCAACGATTGATGACCTCGACCCTGCCGAGACTGAGCGCGAGCGCGCCGTTTTGGTGGCCGAAGCAAAAGAAAGCGGCAAGCCTGACGAAATCATCGAAAAAATGGTCGAAGGCCGTTTGCGCAAATTCTATGAAGAAGTTGTGCTGACCAGCCAGACTTTTGTGATTGACGGCGAAACCCGCATTGAGAAATTGCTGCAAAATGCTGCCGGTGATGTTGGTGGCGAGGTAGCGTTGAAAGGCTTTGTGCGCTTTGAATTGGGCGCCGGTGTCGATAAGGGCGAAGAAGCCGATTTTGCAGCCGAAGTCGCTGCAGCGGTAAGCGGCAGCTAGTCGTAGCGAAACAAATCGGAATCGCGCCATAGTTGCTTCATCAAAAGAGAGGGTGGCATGGCGGAAAAAATGCGTTTTAAACGGGTTCTTCTAAAAGTCTCCGGCGAAGCCCTTATGGGCGACGGTCAATATGGCATTGATGTAGCCACGGTTGACCGCATTGCCGATGAGGTCAAGCAAGCCATTGCCTTGGGCTTTGAGGTTTGCATGGTCATTGGCGGCGGCAATATTTTCCGTGGACTGGCCGGTGCGGCTGACGGCATGGACCGCTCTTCCGCCGATTATATGGGCATGCTGGCCACAGTGATGAATGCGCTGGCCATGCAAAACGGGTTGGAACGCATGGGCGTGCCGACCCGTGTTTTATCAGCCATTCCGATGAGCACGGTTTGCGAGCCTTATATTCGGCGTCGCGCCACGCGGCATATGGAAAAAGGCCGCGTGGTTATTTTTGCCGCCGGCACCGGCAACCCATTCTTCACAACCGATACGGCGGCGGCCTTGCGCGCGGCCGAAATGAGTTGCGATGCTCTGATGAAGGGCACAAATGTTGATGGTGTTTATTCCGCCGACCCGAAAAAAGATAAAGATGCGGAGCGTTATGACAATCTGAGCTATATGGAAGTGTTGTCTAAAGACTTGAAGGTAATGGATGCGTCGGCGGTTTCTCTGTCGCGCGAAAACGGCATTCCAATCGTCGTTTTCTCAATTCAAGAATCCGGTGGTTTCGTTCAGGTCTTGCAAGGCGATGGCGCTTGCACCATTGTTCAGGACTAATCTGAATTAGAGGCAGATATGAGCATTGATATTGATGATATTGAACGGCGCATGGATGGCGCTTTGGCGTCTTTCAAAACCGATTTGGCCGGTTTGCGCACCGGGCGTGCCAGCGCCGGATTGCTGGAGCCGATTATGGTCGACGCATATGGGCAAATGATGCCGATAAGCCAAGTCGGCACAGTCTCTGTGCCGGAGCCGCGTTTGCTCACCGTGCAAGTGTGGGATAAGGGCCAGGTTGCGGCGACGGAGAAAGCCATTCGCGAGAGCAATTTGGGGCTAAACCCGATGACCGAAGGTCAGCTTATTCGTATTCCGCTGCCTGAGTTGAATGAGGAGCGCCGCGAGGAGCTTGTTAAAGTGGCAGGCGGCTATGCCGAGCAAGCACGTGTTGCTGTGCGCAATGTGCGCCGCGATGGCATGGACCAGATTAAGAAAGCGGAAAAGGACAGCGACATTTCGCAAGATGATGCCAAGCTCTATTCTGACGAGGTGCAGGAGCTGACCGATAAATTCATCAAGCAAATTGATGAAACGCTTGAGACAAAAGAGGGCGAAATTCGCCAAGTCTGATGGACACGGAAGACACCAGCAAGCTGCCCACCCATATTGCCATTATTATGGATGGCAATGGGCGTTGGGCGCAGGCGCGCGGGCAAGAACGCCGCGAAGGCCATCGTGCCGGTGTTGAAGCATTGCGGCGCATCGTCAAAGACAGCAGTGACTTAGGCGTGCATCATCTGACCGTGTTTTCTTTTTCAACGGAAAATTGGGGTCGTCCGCGCAATGAGGTGAGTTTTCTCATGTCATTATTGGAACGCTATATTGAGAGCGATTTGGCCGATTTACACGCTGAAGGCGTGCGCGTGCGCGTTATCGGTCGGCGCGATGGTCTGTCCGATAAAATATGCCGCTTGATTGACCGCGCCGAAAGCCTGACGGCAAATAATAATCGCTTGTTTTTGCAAATTGCCTTTAATTATGGCGGGCGCGAAGAGCTTGCCGATGCGGCGGCGCGTTTGGCGCGCCGTGCCGCCAATGGCACGCTTGACCCTGAATCAATAAACGGTGACGTGTTGAGTGCCGAATTGCTGACCGCGGGCATGCCCAACCCTGATTTGATTATCCGCACCAGCGGTGAATCGCGGCTCAGCAATTTCATGCTCTGGCAGGGCGCTTACTCAGAGCTTTATTTCACCGATGTTTTATGGCCCGATTTCACCCGCGAGCATATGCAGGCGGCCATCGCTCATTATGCCGAACGTGAACGGCGTTTCGGCCTCATATCAGCATCCGGCGATGCCGACTGATAAGCGGGCGGGGGATATGTCAGAAACACCGGCTAAATTTGAAGGCTTGCTGCAGCGCGTGCGCTCAGCCCTCATATTGTTGCCCTTTGTCATTGCGCCGGTGATTTTCGGCGGTTGGTCTTTCACGCTATTATTGGCTATTGCCGGATTTTTAATGGCGCGCGAATGGGGCAATCTGCTCTCCGCATCGCCGCGCGAAGGCATGGCGCTCGGTATTGCGGTCGTGTTGATTTTGGGTTTCGGCTTGCTGGTCAATCCGATAGATGCCATTTCCGTGCTTATTGTCGGTTCGCTGGCCTATGCCGCTTATTGCCTGGTCGGCGGGCGGCGTTTGGCACCGATTGTCGGTGGGCTTTACTATGTCGCTTTGCCGTTGATTGCGGCGCAGTTTTTGCGCCTCGACCCGCTCGGCATGTTTGTCATCGGCTATATTCTGCTCTCGGTTTGGGCGGTTGATATTTTTGCCATGTTCTCGGGCAAGCTGATTGGTGGGCCTAAATTGGCACCGATTATTTCACCTAAAAAAACATGGGCCGGTTTGTTTGGCGGCATGGTCGGCGCGGCGCTTGCTGCCGGTATGTCCTTCCTGACGGTTGTCGGTTTTGGATTTGGTGACATGCAATTCACGGCGATTATGGTTATTGCGCCGCTCCTCGCGATTTGCGCGCAAGCGGCAGATTTATTCGAGTCGGCCATTAAGCGGCGCTATGACGTTAAAGATTCCGGTGCAATTATCCCCGGACATGGCGGTCTGCTTGACCGCGTCGATGGCCTCATTGGGGTGTTGATTGTCGCGCTTATCATTGTTGTTTGGCGCGGCGGTGCGTCGTCTGCTGCGCTTTGGGTCTGGTAGCCATGCGACAGATTTCTCTCTTCGGCGCAACTGGCACTATCGGCGACAACACGCTTGACCTTATCGCGCGACACGAAGACAAGTTTTCGCTTTTTGCCGCCAGTGCTGACGGGAATGTCGATAAGCTGGCCGACATTGCGCGGCGTCATAATCCGTCGCTATTGGTCATTGGCGATGAGGCAGGGCGTGTTGCTTTGCAGGAAGCACTGCCCGATTTCAATGGTGAGATTTTGGTCGGCGCTGGCGGCTTGGCGCAAATGGCGCGCACCAAAATTGATTTGGCGATTATGGCTATTGTCGGTTTTGCCGGTCTTGCGCCATCGCTGATTTGTGCCGCGCAGGGGGGTGCTTTGGCGCTGGCCAATAAGGAAGCGCTGGTTGCCGGTGGCGCGCATTTAATGGAAGTTGCCGCCGAAAACGGCACGCAAATTTTGCCGGTTGACAGTGAGCATAATGCCATTTTTCAACTGTTGCATGGGGCGGGCGACAGGTCGCAAATTGATAAGATTGTGCTGACGGCTTCGGGTGGACCATTTCGTGATATGCCGCGCCAGGCAATGCGTGATGTCACACCGACGCAAGCAGTGGCTCATCCCAACTGGGATATGGGAGCTAAAATTTCGGTCGATAGTGCGACAATGATGAATAAGGGGTTGGAGCTTATTGAGGCGCATCATTTGTTTGCCATTGCGCCCGATAAACTTGATGCGCTCATTCACCCGCAATCGATCGTGCATGGGTTGGTTTATTTCGCCGATGGCAGCGTGCTGGCACAAAAAGCCAGTCCTGATATGCGCGTGCCATTGGCTTATTGCATGGCTTATCCGAACCGCATTGATGCCGGTGTTGCCCCGCTTGATTTGGCAGCACAGGGGCGGCTGGATTTTGCCGCCGTCGACCGCGCGCAATTTCCGTGTTTGGCGTTGGCTGAAGCGGCAATGCGCGCCGGCGGCCATGCATCAGCGCGGCTAAATGCGGCCAATGAGGTTGCGGTGGCAGCATTTTTGCAAGAACGCATCGGATTTTTGCAGATTGCCGATACGGTTGAGGCGGTGCTGGAAAAAGACAGTCATGAGGGCGGCAGTGGCGTCGATGCATTGCATGCGATTGATGCCGAAGCACGCGCACAAGCACAGGCATTTATCGAAACAATTTAGGGCATGTTTCTGCCGCATTTTGGGGTTATATAGTTTCTTGCTAAAGGGCTTTAACTAATTCGAAAAAAGGTCATAATGCAGCAAATTTTGGGAGCTTGCTTTGGAAGCAATTAACTATTTATACGGCGCACTTGGGCTGGCCTATATCGTGCCGTTTTTGTTTGTGCTGACCATTGTCGTTTTCTTTCACGAACTCGGCCATTTCTATGCTGCCCGTCGTTGTGGCGTGCGGGTTGAGGTTTTCTCAGTTGGCTTCGGGCGCGCCATTACCAGTTGGCATGACAAGCACGGCACGGAGTGGAAAATCGGCTGGTTGCCGCTCGGCGGTTATGTGAAGTTTTTTGGCGATGAGAACGAAGCCAGCGCACCCGATGCCGAAAAATTGAAAGAACTGCTTGACGATGCGCGCGGCGACACGCTGTTTTTCAAGCCCCTTTGGCAGCGTGCCATTGTTGTAGCTGCGGGCCCGGTTGCCAATTTCATTCTCGCCATCATAATTTTTGCATCGCTTTATACGCTGCTTGGCCAGCGCATCACGGATCCGGTTATCGGCACAGTGGTTGAGAACAGCGCCGCTGAGCGTGCCGGTATGCAAACCGGTGATTTGATTGTGGCGCTTAATGGCGATGAAATTACCTCTTTCAGCCAAGTGCGCCGATTGGTAACCGTGAGCGCCGGTGAGCCGATTGACTTTTCCATTGAGCGGGGTGGGGTTGATTTAACGCTGACGGCGACACCGGATCGCGTGCTTGAGGTTGACCGTTTCGGCAATGAATATCATGTCGGGCGTTTGGGCGTGGCCGTTAATGCCGATGAAAATACCATTCGCCATGTGCGCTATAATCCTTTCACCGCACTGTGGATGGGTGTTGAAGAAAGCTATTTCATCATCGAACAAACTTTTGTCGTGCTTGGCCGTATCATTATGGGGCGCGAAAGTGCGGAGAGCTTGGGCGGCCCCATTCGCATCGCCCAATTATCCGGTCAAACGGCAACGCTTGGCTTTGTCGCTCTGATTAATTTGACGGCGGTTCTTTCGGTCAGCATCGGCCTTATCAATCTTTTCCCGATACCCATGCTCGACGGCGGCCATCTTGCCTTTTACGCTTATGAGGCTGTTTTCGGTAAGCCAATGTCAGAGCGCGCGCAAGAAATCGGCATGCGCATCGGTCTGTCCATGGTGATGATGTTATTCATATTTGTAACGTGGAATGATTTGGCGCGGCTGAATGTTTTTGACCGCGTCGCTTCCTTATTCGGTTAATTGGATTCTTAATGTCGGCCTTTCGCTTTAAAAGCTGCTTTCTGCTGTTCTTCAGCCTCATCTTGCTTACTGCGCCGGCACACGCCGAAATCGGTGAGCCGATTGAATTTATCCGCGTTGAAGGCACGCAGCGTGTCGAAGAGGAAACCGTGCTTGCCTATATGTTGGTACGTGAGGGCCTGAAAGACGAAGCGGATTTGGTTGACCAGTCGGTTAAAACGCTCTTCTCGTCGGGTCTTTTTGCCGATGTCACCATTCGTCGGGAAGGTAAAGGGCTGATTGTCACCGTGGTTGAAAACCCGATTGTCAATCGCGTCAGCTTTGAAGGCAATAGCGCGATTAGTGATGAGACGCTCAGCAAAGAGGGCATTTTATCGGCGCGGCAGATTTATACACGCGCAAAAGTGCAAGATGATGTCGAACGCCAAATTGAAATTTATCGTCGTGCCGGTCGATTTGCCGTCCGTATTGAGCCGAAAGTCATTCAGTTGCCGCAAAACCGCATCGATTTGGTCTTTGAAATTAGCGAAGGGCCGACAACCGGCGTGCGTGCCATTAATTTCCTTGGCAATCGGGTCTTTAGTGATAGTGAATTGCGCGGCATTGTGCTGACCCGCGAAAGCCGTTGGTGGCGTATTTTCTCAGCCAGCGATAATTATGACCCAGACCGCGTTGCTTATGACCGCGAATTATTGCGGCAATATTATCTGTCGAAAGGTTATGCCGATTTTCGTGTTGTCTCATCCAATGCGGAACTGACGCGCGATGGCGAAGCCTTTTTTATTAATTTCGTTATTGATGAAGGCCTGAAATATAATTTCGGGGAGGCGCGCGTCAGCACATCGCTTGACGCATTGGACATTGTGAAATTGGAAGAGCAAATTTTGCATAAGGCGGGTGAACAATATGACCGTCGCGTTTTGGACAAAACGGTTGATGCTCTGACCAAAATGGTGGGCGAGAGCGGCTTTGCTTTTGCCAGCATTCGCCCGAGGCCGCGCTCCAATCAAGAAACGCGCACCGTCGATATCGAATATGCCATTGATGAAGGCCCGCGCGTGTATGTTGAACGCATCAATATTAATGGCAACAGCCGAACTCGAGACGATGTCATTCGTCGCGAAATGCGACTTGTGGAAGGCGATGCTTTCAACAAAGTGCTTTTGTCGCGTTCCGAGCGCAATGTGCGCGGGCTGAACTTTTTTAGCGGTGTCGAGTTAACGGAAAATCCGGGGACGGAAGAAGACCAAACCATCATCGATGTAAATGTGCGCGAAATGCCGACCGGTGAATTGAGTTTCGGTGTCGGTTATTCTTCGGCCGAAGACTTCACCACTCAATTATCCATCTCAGAACGCAACTTCCTTGGTCGCGGTCAGCGCTTACGATTTAATTTGGGCGTTTCCAATCAGGTGCAGCGTTACAATATCGGTTTCACCGAGCCGTTTTTCCTCAATCGAGACGTATCGGCAGGTTTCAGCCTGTTCAATACACAATCCGAATATGACTTTCAAAGCGGTCTGACGCTTGAGGAAAGCGGCTTTGGCTTATCATTGGGTTTCCCGCTTTCCGAAGATGGACGGTTATCGCTGTTTGCCAATTTTGTGAATGACAGGCTGAGCAATACAGAGGGCACGGGGCGCACACCTTACGATTTGGATAAGCAAGAATTTGGTTATTACTATGCGATTGATAAGCGCGATGATTATGTGACGCCGACAGATGGGTGGAACGTCAGTTTCGGTCAAGACATTGCCGGGCCGAATGGAGACACATCTTATTTGCGGACACGCGCTTCAGCCAATTTCTTTGAAGAATTGGCAGAAGGTTGGGTGCTTCATTTGCGTGGCACACTGGGTATCATTAATGATTATAAAGGCGGTCTTATCCGCTATAGCGATCGCTTCTTTAGGGGCGGACGGGATTTTCGCGGTTTTGAGCGCGGTGGTGTCGGCCCGCGCGAAGTTGCGTATGACAGAAATGGCGAGCCAAGTTACGGGCAATCTTTGGGCGCCAATCGATATTTCATCGGCACAGCGCAAGTTTCTTTGCCGCTCGGTCTTTCAAAAGAGTCCGGCATGCGCGCCAATCTGTTTGTTGATTTCGGATTATTGGGCGAAACGGACGAAGTCAGTTCTTTCCCGTGTCAGAACGGCCAATTGGTTAATTGTCGCGAAATAGAAGATCAGATGGATTTCCGTGCAACAACCGGTTTAAGTTTTGCCTGGCGGTCACCATTCGGACCGGTTCGATTTGACTTTGCCGAACCACTTGCTAAAGAAGATTATGACCAAACACGGTTTTTCCGATTTACCATCGGAACCAGTTTTTAGAGGGGACAGAAGTGTTTAAGAAAATAATTATATCGATTTTTATGTTTGGAAGTCTGGCCTTTGCGCCGGCCGCCTTTGCGGAACCGGTCATTCTGGTATTTGACGTTGACCGTGCCATTGCGATGTCGAAAGCCGGTAAAAGCATGGCCAAACAGCTTGAAGAGCAGGTCTCCAAAGTGCGTGCCGATGAGGGTGAAGTATTGAAAGGGCTGCAAAGTGAAGCTGAAAAGCTTAGAGAACAGCAAAAACTATTGGCACCTGAAGCGCTTCAGAAAAAGGTCGAGGAGCTGCGCCTGAAGGAAGTTGAACGGCGTCGTGTCTTGTCCGAGAAAAGCCAGTCTATTCAGGCCGGTGGTCAGCGCGCGGCAGCTGAGATTGTAAAGATTGCTGAAGAAGAGCTCTCCAAAATATCGAAGGAACGCAAAGCCGATATTGTTATGCGTCGCGAAGCGGTATTTTTTGCCAGCCCGGCGATTGATGTCACGGCTGACCTTGTGTCGCGCCTTGATAAGCGGTTGAGCAAAGTAAAAGTGACGCCGGTAGCACTGAAGAAATCCGGCCAATAATTGATGGCTGACTCGCGTTTTTTCACTTCGGCAGGACCGTTTTCGGTCGCTGCATTGACGGAAAAAATTGCGATTGAAAAGCATGATGCAGACAGTGAGCTTTCCGGCCTGGCTTCTCTCGCTGAAGCCGGGCCGAAAGAGCTGTCTTTCTTTTCCAATATAAAGCTAAAAGATGAGCTTACGGAAACGCGGGCTGCCGCCGTTTTGGTGAAAGCAGAGCACGCGGAGTTTGTGCCCGCCGGCTGTCTCGCCTTGCTGTGCGACGACCCCTATCGCAGCATGGCCGAGGCGACCAAATTGTTTTTCCCCGAGGCAGCACAAAGCCGTCCGCCAAATGCGATGCAGGGCGCTATTGAAAATATTCATCCCGATGCAGTGCTGGGCGATAATGTTACTTTAGAGCCGAATGTGGTTATCGGTGCGGGCGCTGAGATTGGCGATGGCAGCTATATCGGTACCAATGCCAATATCGGCCATGGCGTGGTGCTGGGGCGCAATTGCACGGTGGGTGCCAATGCCACTATCTCCTATGCCATGCTGGGTGACCGCGTCATTGTTCATGGTGGTGCCAATATAGGCTGCGACGGTTTCGGCTTTGCGCCGAGTGAGAGCCACGTGAAAATTCCGCAAATTGGCCGCGTTATTTTGCAGGCTGATGTGGAAATCGGCGGCAATACGGTGATTGACCGAGGCGCTTTGGGGGACACGGTTATTGGCGAAGGCAGCAAGCTCGATAATTTGGTGCATATTGCTCATAATGTGCAAATGGGGCGTCATTGTTTCATTACCGCAACATGCGCTATAGCGGGCAGCACAACCCTTGGCGATTATGTGCAAATGGGTGGTGGTGCAAAAGTGACCGGCCATGTTGAAATTGGTGATAATTGCGTCATTTCGGCCAATTCTGCCGTTTTGCGCTCCTTTCCCGATGACAGCAAGATTGCCGGCTCTCCGGCGCGCTTGCGCAGCGAGCTTTATCGCGATCAGGCCTTTATTTCGCGTTTGCGAAAAAAAGCGCAAGACGATGAAGAAGCGTAATAATCGGTTACAATCCTTTATTTGCGGCCCTATGAGACTGGCTTTAACAAGCCTTTATGGGTAATGTTCACAAATCTGCGATTGTTGAAGATAGCGTAAAACTTGGCGCTGACGTTACTATTGGCCCGTTTTGTTGCGTGACCGGCAATGTCACTTTGGGTGATGGCGTGAATCTCGAAAGTCATGTTGTCGTTACCGGCAATACGACGATTGGTGAAGAAACGCATATTTATCCATTCGCTTCAATCGGCCATATCCCGCAAGATTTGAAATTCGGCAATGAAGATGTGTCGCTGGAAATCGGTGCGCGCAACCGTATACGCGAGCATGTGACGATGAACCCGGGCACAGAAGGCGGCGGTGGGCTGACCAAGGTCGGCAATGACGGCCTGTTTATGATGGGCTCCCATGTGGCGCATGATTGCATGGTCGGCGACAATGTTATCCTCGCCAATAATGCCACTTTGGGCGGGCATGTGACGGTCGGTGATTTTGCCATTTTGGGCGGCTTGGTCGGCGTGCATCAATTCTGCCGCATAGGCGCACACGCCTTTATCGGCGCGGGCAGTCTGGTGGTTGAAGACGTTATTCCTTTTGGAGCGGCAACCGGCAATCGCGCTGAGCTTTCCGGCCTTAACCTGGTTGGCCTCAAGCGGCGCAATTTTGATCGTGCTGAAATCAATGCGTTACGGGCTCTGCATAAGTCGCTTTTCGTTGAAAGCGATGGTGCACTAATGACACGGCTGGCCAAAGCCGCCAAAGAACATGGCGACAGCGTCTGCGTTCAACAGGTTGTCGAGTTCATGCGTGTTGAACAAAATCGGGGCTATTGCACCCCGCGTAATAAATAATCATGTCACCATCACAACCAGATAAGCCGCTGGGGTTGATTGCCGGTTCCGGCGCGCTGCCGCTACAAGTGGCCAAGGCGCAGAACGGCGCGGTGTTTGTCGTTGCGCTTGAAGGCGAGGCCGATGAAACCCTGCTGCAATATCCGCATATTGTCTCGCCGATTGGTCGCATGAAGGCTGCTGCCGATGCTTTGTTGGACGCCGGTTGCGCGGAGATGGTGATTATTGGCGGCATTCAAAGACCGAATATTGAAAAGCTTGAATTTGATGAAGGTGGGCAATGGTTTCTTGAGCAGGTTATGTCGGGCGCGCATGAAGGCGACGACCAATTGCTTAAAGTGATTATTGCCTATTTTGAAATGCGCGGCCTGACCGTATGCGCGGCGCAAGATTACCTCGGCGACCAAACCGGCAAGTCGGGGCCCCAAACCGGCCATGATTATGTTGCCCATCAGTCGGATATTGACCGCGCCATTGAGGTCGCTCGAGTAATGGGGGCACAGGATATAGGGCAAAGCGTAGCCGTCGGCCGCCGATTGGTGCTGGCTGTTGAAGGGCCGGAAGGCACGGACGGCATGCTGCAACGTTTGCGTGACTTATCGCCGGAATTTCTGGGCACGGCAGATGCGCGTAGCGGCGTGTTGGCGAAATTGCCGAAACCACAGCAAGACCGCCGTGTTGATATTCCCGCCATCGGCCAACGCACGGTTGAACTGGCCGCTGCGGCCCAGCTTGCCGGTATCGTGTTTGAAGCGGGCGGCACATTATTTGATGATTTTGAAGCTGTGGTCGCACTGGCCGAGAACAACGGTTTGTTTCTCTTGGGGCTAGAGAGACAAAGCTGATGCCTGCCCATGTGATGATTATTGCCGGTGAAACCTCAGGTGATGCGCTTGGGGCTGATTTGATGCAGGCTTTGCGCCGTCGCCAAAGCGATGTGATGGTTACCGGCATTGGTGGGCCAAAAATGAGCGGCGAGGGGCTGGCCTCAATTTTTCCGATGTCAGAAATCGCCCTTATGGGGCTGAAGGAAATTTTGCCGCGTCTGCCGCAATTGTTTAAGCGCGTTGACGAGGCCGTGGAACATGCCTTGGCTACCGAACCCGATGTCATGGTGTTGATAGACAGCCCCGAGTTCAATCATCGCGTCGCCAAGCGGGTAAAGGCCAAACGCCCTGAAGCCAAAATTATTTGTTATGTCGCGCCGCATGTGTGGGCATGGCGGCGTGGGCGTGCGCGCAAAATGAAAAAATATTTTGATGCCGTTATGGCATTTCTCCCGTTTGAGCCGGAAGTCTTCGCAACCAATGATGGCCCGCCCTGTCATTTTGTCGGTCATCCGATTGTTGACCGGTTAGAAGAGTTGGAGCCGCTGCCCGATTTCAAAAAGAAATATCGTTTGAAAGCTGACGATGTGCCGCTCGCTATTTTGCCGGGCAGCCGCATAAGTGAGGTTAATGAATTGGTGCCGGTGTTCGGACAAGTACTGCGCCGCTTGGATGGGCGTATTGACAATCTACGCCCTATCATTCCATTGGTGCCGCATATGGCCGATAGGGTGCGTGAAATGACGGCGCATTGGCCGAACAAGCCGATTTATATT
The DNA here is from genome assembly GCA_009920875.1 of Alphaproteobacteria bacterium. Classification (GTDB taxonomy): domain Bacteria; phylum Pseudomonadota; class Alphaproteobacteria; order RS24; family RS24; genus UBA8337. The sequence continues at coordinate 18,644 of RFZE01000014.1, forward strand.
GAGAATGAGGCTGACAAATTTGCCGCTTTCCAAGCCTCGCGCGCCGCGCTGGCGTCATCGGGCACAGCGACAATGGAATTGGCGCTATGCGGCTTGCCGACAGTGGTCGCCTATAATATGGGGCTGATGGGCGACTTACTGGTGCGTATCATGCCGGTGCCGTCAGTGGTGCTGGTCAATCTCATTCTCGATGCGCCGGCCATGCCGGAGTTTCTGCAAGAGCGCTGTGACGCGGCGGAAATCGCGCCGGTGCTGTTGCGCATGCTCGAAGACGATGATGTTAACAACCATTATCGCGACAAGCTTGGCGGTTTTCGTGCCGCCATGCGGCAAGCAGGCGAGAAACCTGCTGGCCGCGCTGCCGCGCTGACATTGTCTATGATTTAAGGCTCGGATTTAGCGCTTATTGATGTCGACATAATCGCGTGGGCCGGCGCCAATATAAAGCTGGCGCGGACGACCGATACGCTGACTTGGGTCTTCAATCATTTCATTCCATTGTGCAATCCAGCCGACCGTGCGCGCCAGGGCGAACAGAACGGTGAACATGGAGGTCGGGAAGCCCATCGCTTTCAGCGTAATGCCGGAATAGAAATCAATATTCGGATAAAGCTTCTTCTCGACGAAATACTCATCATTGAGCGCGATTTTTTCAAGCTCCATGGCGACGTCAAGCAGCGGGTCATCTTTAATGCCCAACTCGCCCAGCACTTCATGGCAAGTTTTCTGCATGACGCGGGCGCGGGGATCATAATTTTTATACACGCGGTGACCAAAGCCCATCAGGCGGAACGGATCGTCCTTGTCTTTGGCGCGCGCCACAAACTCGGGAATGCGGTCAACCGAACCGATTTCGGCGAGCATCTCCAAGGCTGCTTCATTGGCACCACCATGGCTTGGGCCCCACAGGCAAGCAATACCGGCAGCAACACAAGCAAATGGGTTGGCACCTGATGAACCGGCCAAACGCACGGTTGAGGTCGAGGCGTTTTGCTCGTGGTCGGCATGCAAAATAAAGATGCGGTCCATAGCGCGCGCCAGCACGGGGCTGATGTTCTTTTCTTCACACGGCACGGAAAAGCACATATGCAAGAAGTTTGACGCATAATCCAAATCATTGCGCGGATATACGAAAGGCTGGCCAATCGAATATTTATAAGCCATTGCGGCAATGGTCGGGATTTTGGCAATCAGGCGGCGGCTGGCAATGCGGCGCTGCTCTTCATCATTAATATCGGTGCTGTCATG
>RFZE01000131.1 GCA_009920875.1 Alphaproteobacteria bacterium
ATTGGCATTGTCGGCGGCGGACAGTTGGGGCGGATGCTGGCTTTGGCGGCGGCCAATCTCGGCCTTAAGACCCATATTTTCACCCCCGAACATGACGCGCCAGCCTTGCAAGTCAGCGATGCCGCGACATTGGGCGATTATGAGGACAGCGCAAAATTGGCCGCTTTTGCCGATAAAGTAGATATTGTTACTTACGAGTTTGAGAATATACCGGCTGACAGTGTGACTTTGCTCGCCAATGCAAAGCCGGTCGCGCCGCCGCCTGCCGCTTTGGCCGTATCGCAGGACAGGCTGGACGAAAAGCGCTTTCTGGACGGGCTGGGTTGCGCCGTCGCGCCGTTTCACCCGATTGACAGTCTGGCTGATTTGCGCGCCGCAAGCGCCCATCAAGGCGGGCATGGCGTTTTGAAAACCCGCCGTTTCGGCTATGACGGCAAAGGACAATGGCGGATTGCGCCGGAGACCGAGCTGGAGGCCATTTTTGACGCGCTTTCAGGCCGACCGGCCATTCTGGAAGGGCTTATCGCCTTTGAGCGCGAAGTTTCTGTCATAGTGGCGCGGGCGGCCAATGGCACTCAAGCGATTTACGAACCGATAGAAAACAGCCATGAAAACCACATTTTGCGCCACTCCGCCATTCCGGCCAATTTGACGCAAGACCATGCAGCACAAGCCGCCGACATGGCCGCCAAAATCGTCGATGCGCTGGATTATGTCGGGGTTTTGGCGATTGAGTTTTTCGTCACGCAAAACGGGATGATGGTCAATGAAATTGCCCCGCGCGTTCATAATTCCGGCCATTTGACGGCGGATGCGTGTTTTTGCGGGCAATTTGAACAGCATATTCGCGCCATTGCCGGTTGGCCGCTGGGCAATCCGTCGGCGCACAGCCATGCGGTGATGACCAATTTACTGGGCGATGAGATTGAGCAATGGCGCGATTTTGCGGCGCAAAAAGCGACTTATGTGCATCTTTACGGCAAGGCGGCAGCGCGATCGGGCCGCAAAATGGGCCATGTGACCCGTCTCAGCCCGAAAAATACCTAGCTCTGGCGATAGCGCATTTTGGCCAGCGCACCAATCAGCCCGTCAAACGGCGCTTTATCGCCGTGCATTTTTTCCGACCAGCCGCGCGCTTGCGCCTTCACTTTTTCAAATTGCATGACATTGTCGATGCGCCGCTCAAGAAAGGCGCGGGTTTTGGCGTAATCCGCACTGTCATCATCGAACCAGTAAAGCCGCGTTGAAGCAATCACGCCGCTCAAAATCAGCCTTTTGGAGTAATAATTATAATCGGTCGCCGTATCACCGGCCCAACGCCACATATGATGCGCTGTCTGAAACAATAAATCAGCCGCCAATTTCGGCCGCCCCGGCACCGATAAGTAACCCGCCGCGCGACGTGCCGCCTCAATATGGGCGCTATCGACCAGCAAACGTTGCCACACCGCCTCAGTGATACGCGCGCGGATTTTCATATCATCAGGAGCGGGTAAAGCGGCCAGCATCTCGCTATCACCGCGCGCCGAAAATGTCTCAATCAGCGTATCGACACCGCGTGCAAAGGCCAATTCCGCCATGGCCGCGTCAATTTCAGCCGCCGCAATGGCCCGTTGCAGCAGATTTTTTGACCAGCCCTCAAACGCCACTTCGGGCAGGGCTTTTGCAAGCACCGCTTGGCGGGTTTCGGCATATGGACTTTTTTCGCTCATGGCGCTACTATCTCGGCAGTCGGGCATAAAAACAAGCGCAAATCTGCCGCAGCGCGGGCCACGAATAAACGCTGCTTGCCCTAGACAAAGCTCCGCCAACTTGCTAAACCAACCTCTCTCGGCGGCGATGAGTCGCTGAAATTTGATTTGAAAGGGTGATGAAACGTGCAAGTTTCCGTTCGTGATAATAATGTCGATCAGGCCTATAAGGTTCTGAAGAAAAAGCTTCAGCGTGAAGGTGTCTTCCGTGAAATGAAGCTGCGAAATCACTATGAAAAGCCGTCGGAAAAGCGCGCCCGCGAAAAAGCGGAAAGCGTGCGCCGTGTTCGCAAACTGGCCCGCAAAGCGGCCCAACGCGAAGGTTTGGTTGTCGGCAAACGTAAATACTAGTTTTGCGTCCTTTAGAAATAAAAAAGCCCCGCCTTGTGAGCGGGGCTTTTCTTTTGTCGAAACGCGCTCTCCTAAAAGGCCTTAACGATATTTTCGACCATTTTCTTGGCATCTGAGAACAACATCATGGTGTTGTCGCGGAAAAACAATTCATTTTCGACACCGGCATAGCCTGAGCCCATGCCGCGCTTGATGAACAACACCGTTGCGGCACGGTCGACATCCAAAATCGGCATGCCGTAAATCGGGCTTTGCGGATCGGTTTTGGCCGACGGATTGGTCACGTCATTGGCCCCGATAACAAAAGCCACATCGGCTTGCGCAAACTCGGAATTAATGTCTTCCAGTTCAAACACCTCGTCATAAGGCACATTGGCTTCAGCCAAGAGCACATTCATATGCCCCGGCATACGTCCCGCTACCGGATGAATGGCATAGGTAACTTTCACGCCTTCTTTTTTCAACTCATCGGCCATTTCGCGCAAAGCATGCTGCGCTTGCGCCACTGCCATGCCATAGCCCGGCACAATAATTACCGAACCGGCATTTTTCATGATAAAAGCCGCGTCTTCGGCGCTACCTTGCTTGACCGGACGCTGCTCAACGCCGCCGCTCGCTACCGCACCGTCTTCGCCGCCAAAGCCGCCCAAAATCACCGAAATGAAAGAGCGGTTCATGCCCTTACACATAATGTAAGACAGAATGGCGCCTGAAGAGCCGACCAAAGAGCCGGTGATAATCAGTGCCAAATTGCCCAATGTGAAGCCGATACCGGCCGCCGCCCAGCCTGAATAGCTATTCAGCATAGACACCACAACCGGCATATCCGCTCCGCCGATTGGAATGATGATTAAAAAGCCGATGGCAAAGGACAATACGGTGACAAACAAAAACACCTCGGCCAGCTGATTGCCCGGATCAAGGCACAAATAGACAATGCCGGCCAAAATACTGACGAAAATGATAATATTAATGGCGTGTCGTTGCGGCAGCAATATTGGCGCGCCGGACATGGTGCCTTGCAGCTTGGCAAAAGCAATCACCGAGCCGGAGAAAGTAATCGCACCGATGGCCACACCAAGCGACATTTCAACAAGGCTGGCCGTCATAATCGCGCCATTCTTCACAATGCCGAAAGCCTCAGGCGACAAAAACGCGGCCCAAGCGACCAATACGGCGGCCATACCGACCAGCGAGTGAAAAGCGGCAACCAATTGCGGCATATCGGTCATGGCAATGCGCCGTGCAATCACCGCGCCGATAATGCCGCCAATGGCAACACCGGCGGCGATAATGCCGAAGCTTTCCAGCGAATTATTGTCGAGAAGCGTCAGCGTTGTGGCAACCGCAATGGCCATGCCGGCCATGCCGAAATAATTGCCTTGGCGTGATGTTTCAGGGCTTGAAAGCCCGCGCAAAGACAGGATGAAAAAGACACCTGAAACCAAATAGAGAAGGGTTGATATATTAGCGCTCATAATTCAGACCCCTAATCTTTTTTACGATACATGGCGAGCATGCGCTGGGTTACCAGAAAGCCGCCAAAAATATTAATGGATGCCAGAATAACGGCAGAGAAGCCGAGCCAGCGTGTCATCGCACCGGCTT
>RFZE01000132.1 GCA_009920875.1 Alphaproteobacteria bacterium
GTGCAGCGATAGAGGAAATCCGCAAAGACCGCGAAGCGATTATCATTACGGAAATTCCCTATCAGGTGAATAAAGCCTCAATGATTGAGAAAATTGCCGAGCTGGTGCGCGAAAAGACCATTGAGGGCATTGCTGATTTGCGCGATGAAAGCGACCGCCACGGCATGCGCGTTGTGGTGGAGTTGAAGCGCGACGCCGTGCCGGATGTGGTGCTCAATCAGCTTTATCGCTATTCACAGCTGCAAACCAGTTTCGGCGCCAATATGCTGGCGCTCAATAATGGTCGTCCGCAATTAATGAATTTGCGGCAAATGCTGGAGGCGTTTATCGCTTTCCGCGAAGAGGTTGTGACCCGCCGCTCGAAATTTGAACTGAATAAAGCACGCGATCGCGCCCATGTTTTGGTCGGCCTGGCCATTGCCGTGTCGAATATAGACGAAGTGATTGCGCTTATTCGTAAAGCCCCATCACCGCAAGAGGCGCGCAGGCAATTAATGGAGCGCAATTGGCCGGCGACAGATGTGGCCGAGCTTGTCGCATTGATTGATGATCCGCTGCACCGTGTTGCCGATGATGGCACCTATCGCCTCAGCGAGGCACAAGCGCGCGCAATTCTTGAGCTTCGTCTGCAACGCCTGACGGCCATGGGACGCGATGAAATTGGCGATGAGTTGAAAGAATTGGGCGAGCAAATTGCTGATTTGCTGGATATTTTGCGCAGCCGCGCCCGCGTGATGGCGATTATTCAAGAGGAATTGGCGGCGGTGCGCGAAGAATTTGCCACGCCACGCCGCTCTGAATTTGTTGAAGATGATGGCGAAGTTGACGATGAGTCGCTGATACCGCAGGAAGATATGGTGGTGACGGTGAGCCATGCCGGATACATCAAGCGTGTACCGCTTTCCACCTATCGCGCGCAACGACGCGGCGGCAAGGGGCGCGCCGGTATGGCCACCAAAGACGAAGATTTCGTCAGCCGGATTTTCGTCGCCAATACGCACCAGCCGGTGCTGTTTTTCTCAACCACCGGCATTGTTTACAAAATGAAGGTATGGAAGCTGCCGGCCGGTAGCCCGACATCAAAAGGCAAGGCGCTGGTCAATCTGCTGCCGCTTGATGAAGGCGAAACCATTGCCGATATTATGGCGCTGCCCTCTGATGAAGAAAGCTGGGCCGATTTGAATGTCATGTTCGCTACCAGTCTCGGCAATGTGCGCCGTAATGACTTGTCTGACTTCGTGCAGATTAACCGCAATGGCAAAATTGCCATGAAGCCAAGCGAAGGTGAGCGCATTATCGGCGTTGAAACCTGCAATGAAGATGATGATGTGCTGCTGACCAGTTCCAGCGGTCGCGCCATTCGCTTCCCTGTCGATAAGGTGCGCGTGTTCCGCAGCCGTAATTCAACCGGCGTGCGCGGCATTAAGCTTGAGGATGGGGCCAGCGTGATTTCATTGGCCATTTTACGCCATAGCGATGCGACACCGGCGGAACGCTCAACCTATCTGAAGCGCGCAGCTGCCATGCGCCGTGCCGAGGCCGGAGAAGACGGGGCTGTCGAAGAAGCAGCGGTTGATGAGGATACCGAAACCACCGAAGAAGTTGCTTTGTCACCGGAGCGTTATGCTGAAATGGGCGCGAAAGAGCAGTTTATTCTCGCCGTCAGTGAAAACGGCTATGGCAAACGCTCTTCAGCCTATGAATATCGCGTTTCAGGGCGCGGCGGTAAGGGCATTATCGCCATGACGCTGTCTGAGCGAAATGGCGACCTGATAGCGGCGTTTCCGGTTGAGGAAAGCGATCAGATTATGTTGGTGACCAATGGCGGCACGCTTATTCGCTGCCCGATTGATGATATTCGCATTGCCGGTCGCAATACGCAGGGTGTCACGATTTTCAAAACCGATGATGACGCGAAGGTTGTATCGGTTGCCCATTTGGGAGATGCTTCCGAAGATGATGGCGAAGCTGAAACCGAAGATGCGGTGGTCGATGCAGAAGCGCCCGCAGAAAGCGATGAAGCTGCTGATGACGGTGAAACGGGCGAGGAGAGTTGATAAATGCGTGTAGGGCTATATCCGGGCAGCTTTGACCCGATTACCAACGGGCATGTTGACATTATCAAGCGCTCATTCGGGCTGGTCGATAAGTTGATTGTCGGCATCGGTATCAGTGCCACCAAAACGCCGGTATTCTCTTTCGAGCAACGACAGAAAATGATTGAGGCCGAGACAGCCTCAGTTGCCAAGCAAAACAAGGTGGAGCTTGAAGTCATCGCCTTTGATGAGCTTCTGGTCGATGTGGCGCGCAAACAGGGCGCGAACATTATTCTGCGCGGTCTAAGAACCGCTGCCGATTATGAATATGAAGCACAAATGACCTCTATGAACCGCTCTATGGCACCTGAAATCGAGACGGTTTTCTTACCGGCCGCACCTGAGGTCAGCTTTGTTTCCTCTACTTTGGTTCGTCAAATCCTCGCTATGGGGGGCGATATCAGCCCGTTTGTGCCACGCTCGGTTTTAGACGAATTATAATTAATACAAATACTTAACAGGAGAACCTCATGCGTTACGTTATCGCTATGTCTGTGTTGATGGGCTTACTTGCCGTGCCGTTTACGCCGTGGGAAAAGGCACATGCCGCCAGCAAAAAGGAGTCAGTCATGTTGTTGGAATTGAAAACCGGAACCGTGAAAATCAAACTGCGCGAGGACTTGGCCCCCAATCATGTCGAGCGCATCAAAACGCTGATTGGTGAAGAGTTTTATGACGGTATTATTTTTCACCGCGTAATTGACGGATTTATGGCGCAGACCGGTGACCCGACCGGCACCGGCATGGGCGGATCCGACTATCCTGATTTGCGCGCTGAATTTTCCAGCGAACCGTTTAAGCGAGGCACTTTGGGCATGGCCCGTTCGCAACATCCTGACAGCGCGAACAGCCAGTTCTTCATCTGCTTTGATGATGCAACATGGCTGAACGGCCAATATACCGTGTTCGGTGAAGTGACCGAGGGCATGGAGCATATTGATGCGATTGCCAAAGGGGAACCGCCGGCCGATCCCGATAAAATTATTTCCATGCGTTTGGAAGACTAAGCGCTCATGCAGGTCGATGATTTCGATTTTGACCTGCCGGAAAGTCTGATTGCTTTAAGACCTGCACAGCCGCGTGACACTGCGCGGCTGTTGCACATTCCGGCGGCGGCTGACAGGGCCGATAAAAGCGTGCGCGACTTGCCGCGGCTTTTGCGTGCCGGTGATGCGCTTGTCGTCAATACCACCAAAGTCATTCCGGCGCGGCTTATCGGCACGCGTTTGCGCACCGGCGGCGAGGGCGCAAAAATTGAGATTACCCTGACCGAAAGATTGGGGCCGGTTGATTGGCGCTGCTTTATGAAACCGGCCAAAAAGGTCAAAGACGGCGATATTATTGATTTTAATGGTGTTTCTGCGGTTGTATCTGGACGCAAAGAAGGTCAAGCGCGCCTCGTTTTCGACCTTCCGCCTGACGCGATGGAAACCAGCTTGGCCGAGCTTGGCACTATGCCGCTACCGCCTTATATCGCCGGAAAACGTCCGCCTGACGCGCAAG